>NZ_JBAHUQ010000025.1 GCF_036689865.1 Magnetococcus sp. PR-3 | reverse complement strand
GTATGAGGACCTGGAAAGCTCTTTGTAGATAAATGGTCAGGCTGCATCGCCTGGCAAAGTGCATCGTCTTCCTCAAGAGGAAGAGCTTCGCCGCTTATGTTGAACAAAGAAGTGTTTGATGGCGGCGCGAGAAATCTAAAAAGGTGATACGCATCTTCTTATAGGGACTGAAATGAAATTATAATTCATTCGTGAGCACCAGGAGATGCAGGATACCAGCCTCAACTACCAGGTGTTTGGTGGTTCCCATTCCGGATTCAAAGTGAGCTTTAGAGGGTTAAAAGGCATCGCCAGGAATAGGAGAACTGGGCGAAGCTGAAGAGGACGTTCCGTGTCACGACGAACTCCCATCACAACCTTCCTGTTGCCCCTAATCTTTTTAATCGGGATTTCTCAGTGATGCACCCTAATGTGACAGCGGGTTGTGACAACAGCTAGGCATGGACCGTAGAGAGCTGACTCTAGCGGGCTGCCGTCATGGATCTCTATGCTCGGAGGTCATAGGTTGGTCAAAAGGGCCACGCATGAGCAACCATTTGCTCATTGATGTTTTGGAAATGGCTTAAAACAGCGCTCCCCATCTGCTGGTCTGATGGCCCTCTCAGATCAAGGTCGTCAATATGCCCGTAAGGACTACCAGCCTTTAATGGACAAGCGTGGAATCAAGTGCAGTATGCGCGGTAAAGGGGGAGGCTGGGATCATTCACCTAAGGGGTGTGTTTTTAAAACTCTGAGAACGGAGTTGGTGTACCACGCGGTCTGTCAGGCCAGAGTGTAGGCTTAACAGGGCATTTTTAGAGTATATGGAGACTTTTTGCAATCAGGAACGGATGCATTTTGCGAGGGGATAAACAAGTCCTGAACCATGTGCACTCTGGGGCAATGGGCTTAACTCACGTCCACCTTACCAGTGACTTTCCAATCAACTAAACCCATAGAGAAACAGCTTAGATCAAATTTATGGGGGTATCCGGCTTGGGGCATTAAAGGATCACCATACCCAGTGATCGAGAATACCACTCGCCGGTACCTTTGAAGGATTCAACCTCTTGCCACGGACCCCGATCAACATGGTGCCAGAGCCAGCCTCTAGGGCGAGAGGCGTGGGTGACTAGTAGCGCCTCATCTTTATGATCGTTTCGAAAAGCTTTTACTTTTGTCATGTTCAGATCCATAGACGGTAAAAAGCTTAAGTCTTTGATGTCATTCAGCTCTTCCCATGTTCCTTTAAGCCGCCTTGGTGGTGGCGTAAGAAGGCGCGTAATATAAACATCAAGTCCCTCCATCTTCGACCTCCATTGCACCTCAGAGTGGAACCTGTCCAATCGAATCCAACTCCGAAGCTTTTTGAACCATAAGTAGTGAACCAAATTAACTCACTATATTATATCAATTTTAAGCAAATTGCGCGTATTTTTACTTCCAGTTTTTATCTGATTTCAATTTAGAGCCTGTTGTCATACGTTTTGCTTTTTTATGTACGTTTAGATGTGTGACATGTGTGACACAGGTGGAAGCATGGACCATAGATGCATGAACCGTCGTAACAGAATCCATGAACATGCGTTCAATCGTGTTTATATGTGCTATATGATTTGCCGCAGAGGGTCGTAGTCCATGACAATCACCGCAAGTGGGGCTTGGCTTTAAATCCAAACGATGGGGGTGATGTCAGTTAATAATGAGTTCATGAGTGCATATGACGTACCGCAGAGAGTCATAGTTCATGACTTTCACCGCAAAGGGGGGGGGGCTTGGCTTTCAACCCAAACTATGGGGATGATGTCATTTGAAAGTGAAGAATAATCTCTTGAATAAGGAGTCGTTTTTTAATGGGTTTGGTCAGGTGGGTGTTGCAGCCTGCTTGCAAACTTTTCTGTTGCTCAGAAGCCATGGCATGGGCGCTAAGGGCTAAAATAGGTAGAGCAGGGCGTTGATTTTCAGCTTCCCAAGTGCGGATAGCACGGGTTGCGGTTAATCCATCCATAAGGGGCATTTGAATATCCATTAAAACCATATCAAATTGGGCTTGCTGAACCAGTCTAACCGCTTCTTTTCCATCACAGACTGAAAAAATATCCCACCCTGTTTCACGGAGATAGAGCTCGATAAGGTTCCGATTATCTTCCGAATCTTCAGCCAATAGAATTTTTAAAGGCCCAACACTACGGATATTTAAAGATTTTTCACGTTGGTCTTGTAAAACAGGCTCTGTAGGGGGGAGAGAAACGGAAAGATTAAATTGGCTGCCTTTGTTGATGATGCTGGTCGCTGTTACCTCCCCTCCCATCAGGGTCAGTAGTTGTTTGGAAATAGCCAAACCTAAACCAGACCCCCCAAAACGACGAGAGATGCCTGCATCAGCTTGCGTAAATTTATCAAAAATTTTATCCAAATGTTCAGGGGCAATCCCCATGCCTGTATCTGTTATCGTAATCTGATAGGTGTCTGGCGTTGGGCTGGTGGTGACCGTTAAGCAGACTTGACCATGTTGAGTGAACTTAATGGCATTTTCGATCAGATTAACGATGACCTGCCTTAACCGTCCTGCATCCCCATACACCCAATGTGGTTCTGTAAACGGGTGGTTCTGTATAAACGTAAGCTCCTTGGAGCTGGCTCTTGCATGCATAAGTTGGGCAACCGTATCCAACAGGTTTTTAAGATCAAAGGATGCGGGCTCAAGAACTAATCCCCCTGCTTCAATTTTAGAATAATCAAGAATGTCATTAATCAGACAGAGCAAATGTTCACCGGTTTTATGGACGGTATTAAGTTGATGACGCTGTTCCGGTGTAAGATTACTCTCCTGCAAAATATCACTGATGCCTAACAGAACATTCAAAGGTGTGCGTATCTCATGGCTCATAACAGCCAGAAAATCACTTTTCGCCTGGTTGGCATGTTTTGATTTTTGCATGGCATTGCGTAAGGCCACCTCCATCTGCTTTTGCCGTGTAATATCCTGAACGGTCCCGGTCATATGAATGGGCGTGCCGTTTTCATCCCGGATGATCTCACCTCGCTCCCTGACAATCCCTTCATCTCCATCAGGTTTGAGAATGCGATGTTCCAGGTCGTAGGGGATTGAGGGATCTCTTAGGGAGGCTTGAACAGCTTGTCTTAACATAGCTTGATCGTGTGGGTGTACCGAGTCAAAAAAAGCTTCATAGGTGGCTTCAAACGATTGAGGCTTATGGCCAAGAATGCGGTAGATCTCATCTGTCCAGGTAAGTTTATTTGAAATAAGATCCCAATCCCAACTACCTACATGACTCACCGCTTGTGCGCGGGAGAGGTTCTGTTCACTTTTTTTCATGGTGTGAAAAAGCCCCTGAATAGGTTTTTCCAATCCAATAATCACCACAGCCCGGAACAGGAAAAAACAGGCGACAATTTTAAAGGTATGCCCCAGCACGTTAGAGATATCGTAAACCCCAACGTAGAAAGTAAAACAGAGTTCTTGAGCTGCTGTAAGAAGAACTGACAGCGTGATCAGTTGTCGAATGGTTCTGGAAAACTCTTCTTTATATCGCGTGTTGAGCTGAAATGTCACCACGAGCAAAAGACAAATAATGATCCACTCTGAGTAAACCTTAAATGGAGTTAACCCGTGACCTTCTATATAGCAGTCTGGAAAATAACCAGAGAAAATAAGAAGACAGATGATGGAAACAGTGAGTGATGAGATTGAAAAAAGGGTTTTTTTGTTGAGGATATGACTAAAAAAATAGGGGGCCACTAATAAAGATATGGCCTGCATATACCGCCCTGCAATCCATAGTTGGGTTGGTAAATTGGCATCGTAACCTGGGAAAATAGGCATGCCTTTATAGGAGAGAACATGCAAAAAATCGATAATACCAATGGATAGAAAAAATGTGGAAAGAAAGAGGAAATAGTGGTGGTTATGAAATGTGTAGGTATACCAAACCAGAACAAAGAAACTGAAGGCCACAAGAATGCTGAAGATCTCAGCAACAGCATGAAAGGCTAAAAAGTTAGTTTGGCTGATGATAAATAGGGTGCCGAGGATCACCAAGCCAATGCTGGCATCCTTCAAAAATGGGTATGGCGCATCGTGATCGGTGTGAGTATCCATCCAGTCAGCCTCATGACACTAGGTTTTCTCTACATCCCCTTTTAAATAGTGCCAAAAAGTAACCAGCAACAACAGATAAAAGAAATGATATTTTGGCAGAATTTAGACAGATTGATAGAAATATTAACCAGAGTTAGTGTATTGGCTTGTTGAGCATTAAATGTTTTTTCTGTGTATGTGTGGATATTTGTATATAAGAGTGCAATAGCTCACTGTGGTTATGTTTTCTCTATTTCTAAAAGTTGGATAAGGCGTGAATGTCCGATGAGTCAATATCTGCTTTGGCCAGCTCTTGCTGAATGGTGGTTAATGCACGGTGTTCCCGCGTGCGAATTTGGGATTCCGTATAGCCTAATCGTTTGGCCACGACACTGCGCTTAAGTGCATCTTGAAAACGCATTTTCAAAATCAGGCGATCTTCATCATCCAACTGAATATTTAGTCGATGCTTCTGTTTTGGCTTTGTACATGTGTGTTGCGGATCTGTCTGTTCAGGGGGTGAGCCAAGCAACATACGAAGGGCAGCCATGATAGGGTGTTGCTGTTTTTGGCTTAATAAATCTTCAGGGGTATCGGTTTGATGTTCACTGTTTTTATCTTGAAGTGTGTCCACCATATCCGGTGTAAAGGGGGTGGAACCTGTCGTTTGACCACAATCGGCAATACGCCCCTTAACCGTATCGGCCGCAGCGCGCACAAAGGCGGCATCCCGCACATGATATTGGGTTAAAACAAAGACAGCTTGTTCGGTATCTTCCCGTTCCAGGCAGAGAAGCTGATAGAGACGTAACCATAAGGGGCCTAGACGTTTTAGCCATGCCGGGGGGCGCGGGCGACCAAATTTGTGCCGTGAAAAGTCCTCTAATAGATGACTAAAAACCGAGTGCATAAACGTCTTGTGGTTTGCTTGTCCTTTAAACTGACGTAACCGTGCCCAATTATCCTGTGAAATATGTTCCAAGACAAAGTTGTAGGCCTCTTCTGCCAGTGTACTGTCTGTAAAACGGCGAGCGAGTAGACGGCTTAGTTTGGTCTGTATCTCTGTCGAGAAAAACAGTTTGGACCATTCCATTAAGAAATTCCGCTCTTTCGCTGTACGTTACCGGATGCCACAACATTTAGGTAGATGAACATTATTGCGATCAAGCTATAAAACAACAAGGTTTGTGATTTTAGTACGTCTGTAAAAAAAAGGGGGGTAAGCCCTGAAGAGCCCGTTTGAGATTGCTCCCCGCCAGGTGGTTTTTTTTGTGTATCTTAATGACTGTCCTCTTTATGGGTCTGTGTAGCAGCCGCAAACAGGGCAAATGGGTCAGTAGCAGACCAATAATGTTATAAAAAAAGCTTGTTTTTTGGAGAGAAGAAGATGAGGCAGGGCTTAGATACCATGCATGTGAGAGGAACCAAAAGCCAGCTTTGGCTAAGCTGGTTGGTATGGGCGGTCATGCTTTGCCTGCCCGTTGTTGCCTCTCCTGTCTTAGCGGGGCAAAAACATGCACTTCTGGTTGGGGTCTCTCAATACGATAATCTTCCTAAGCACTTGCAGTTAAATGGGCCTGCTAATGATGTACAGCTTATGCACAACCTTTTACTGGAACGTGGCTTTATACCTGAGCGTATTAAGGTGTTGGCTGATGGCGTAAAGGGGGCAGATAATCGACCCACTCGGGCTCATATTCTATCGGCGCTCCAGCAGTTGGCCAAAGATGCCCAACATGATGATTTTGTTTTTTTACTGTTTGGTGGGCACGGTTCACAGGCCCCCGTCACGGCAGGGAAGGGGGCGGAGGAAGCCGATGGGTTGAATGAAATCTTTCTCCCCATTGACAGTGGGCAATGGGATGGTACGCAAGGCACGGTAAGTAATGCGTTATTAGATGATGAAATTGCACAGTCCATTTATCAAATACGCAACCGTGGTGCTTTTGTCTGGGCTGTTTTTGATACCTGTCACTCTGGCACCATGACCCGTGGAATGACGACCCCTTACGAAAAAGATCGAAAAGTAGACCCCGTTCTGGATTTGGGGATGGATGCCACATTGTTTAGACAGGCTCAAAGCCAACACGTGGGGGGTTCTGATGCTCCGAGTATGTCTGAAAAAGCGGCTTTGTCTAAATCTGCGGGGGGGTATGTTGCTTTTTTTGCCGCCCAGACATCAGAAGTTACCCCAGAACGTCAACTCCCTTATGGCGACCCTAACAAGCAACCGTATGGATTATTCTCCTATACCTTAAGTCAATTGCTCCACCGTAATGGTGGACTAACCTACCGACAGTTGGCCCAACGAATATTGCATGATTACGCCATGAATCGGGAGAGCACAACGCCCCTATTTGAAGGTGGGTCATTTTTGGATGCCCCTGTGTTTGGGTTAAAACCAGGAGAATGGCAAAGAGAGTGGCGTGTACAACTGGATGCTGGCACATGGTTGATGCAGGCGGGATCTCTGCACCAAGTGGGGCAGGGTAGTGTGGTGGCGCTCTATCCAACGCCTGCAGCCAAAGAAGAGGCTCTACTTGGTTATGCCCAGGTAGAGATGGCACAGATAACCCGTAGCCACCTCCAGCCGATTGCTCATGCAGGATTAAACAAGCCGCAACTCTCTACGATCGAAGGTCGGCCTTACTATGCTCGGTTGGTCTCACGGCCTATGGCATTGACCCTAAAAGTAGCCGCACCCCTAGCACCCTTGGGCTCTGTAGGGCATCTAATGGCTGCCGTGACCTCATTACAAGAGAACCCACCCGATACCATGCAGCTACAGTGGGTTAAGCCCCAGCAAGGCGCGGATATTCAGCTCCATATTGAGGATGGTAAATTGTGGTTTCTTCCCCCAGGCGGTGTTCGTCACGTTAAAGAGAGTCATATGCAGAGCCATGCCATAACAGGTCAGGGTTCGATTGAGCAGCTTCGGGAAAAAGTGGTGACCTCCCTGACCTCTATGGCCAAAGTCATCCAATTATTACGGCTGGGGGATATCATGACCGATCAGCCGGGTTATCAAGCGCGGGTAGAGGTTGTTGGTCACCACAGTCCGGTTAAACGCCATGGGCTAAATGCTGCACAAGAGCAGGCGATACAAGGATATTTAGATCATGAAGCTTGCGCAAAGCTACCCCTCGATCAAGGGACTCCCTTTGCCTTTGAGCGGGTTGCGACCTTGCGTAACTGTGATCAAATTACCCTTGCGGTGGAAAATCCAACCGACCGTGCTGTTGATGTAACCATTCTATTTGTTGATGCCGCTTACGGAGTGACAACCCTGTTCCCCCAGGATGGCGGCCCTAACCGTATTGAAGCGGGTGGACGGTTAACCGTCCTTGAACCGACCTTTTACAGCACCTATGCAGATGATCATGGTAAGCCGTCTCTATCCATTGGTCAGGAGCAGTTGATCTTTCTTGCTGTCGCAGCACAACCCAACGCCCCACAGACAGACTTCTCTTTTTTGCAGCAAGAGAGCTTGACGCTGCTACGTGATGTATCCTCAGCGCAAGGGATTTTAAACACACCGCTAACCGAACTGTTTAAACAGGTTGGGTTTGGACATGCGGTCAAGCTGAAAGCAACAGATAGCATGCTGACCCGGGGGGGCTTTGCTTTGGTGGAAGAGCCTACTTTAGAAGCTTCAGATATGCGTATTCTACGTTGGAAAAGTAGTCCGTGATTTTTATGTGTATAGATTCAATGTCTTAATGTGTTCTTGTGCGAAAGAATCAATGGGATCATCGCAATTATCCAAACCTGTCCGTCCAAATACATAACCGTACCGTGCATGGTTGCACGTTGGGTTAACAAAAAATCACCATACTGAGGACTTTTTTGGGAGAGATGATATGAGCACCGCAGCCGTCATAGAACAAGATCGGTTCACTGAGCAAAAGACTGAGCAGGCTTCAGAGCAGGGGTTGACGCTTCCCCGTCTATTTGTTGTACCCAAAGCTCTAACCTCACCAGAGCCCGAAGAGGGGATGGATCTATTAAAAGGGATTTTACACAAAGCCGCCCCAGGTTTAACCCCCATAGGTATAGAAGAGCTGGACGATACTGTATCTCTGTGGTTGGCTGCGACCTTTGGCCTACATGGTGGTGAACAGGAACGACGGTTTTGGTCCACCTATCACGCTTTTTTTACCGATGCAGAGCAGGGGGTTCTCTACTGTCATTTAGGGCGCTTACATTTAGCCCTGCAGTATGAGGATGAGCAGTTAGAGAGTGTGATTAGCGGTTTGCAATTAATTTTGGATCGTGTGGAAGGGGGGCCAGAAGAGCGGTTTGAGTGGATGTGCCAAGCTTTTGCGCAAGCACTGCTGGATGAAGATTTGGAGTGTGAGGAGATGTTCCGTTTTCTTGGGGTACTGCCAGAAGAGGCCTGAAAAAAGTGTGAATGGACAGCATATGAGCTGTTTTTATTCTGGATCAGGGTCGTTCTACATAGGAGTGTAAAAGGTTTACTTAGTGGTTTAATGCCATAACAATAATGATCATTCCCTTGCCCTGCCTTGCCAGGGAGAGGGTTTTTCTCTGTCATGCCAGGTGTGCTGTTTGTTGCAGTATGAACGGGTTACTTTACAGGATGGAATGGCTGTTATGGATCGCTCCTCTTGGGTCAAAGGTCTGTTGGCTACCCTTTTTCTCCCGCATAAGAACAGGCCTGGACAATGTCTATCACCCGAAACAGTGGCCCAATTTGCTGAACAGAGCTTAGAAGGGGAGCCACGACAACAGGTTATTTCTCACTTGGCCCATTGTGAGCGGTGTTATACGCACTGGTCTACTGTGATGGAAATGAGGGAAGATCACATCTCTGGTATCACGGATCTCTCCTCCAAACGGCATCAACAACAGTGGCGGTCACGTTTTAAAATTGGGTGGCAATCCTGGTCGGTAGGGGGTGTTGCTGCCGCGGCTGCGCTTTGGTTTGTGGTTCTGCAACCTGCTCAGGATTGGCGCACAGAGGGGCAGATCCATTTGACCATGGCGCAGGTTGAGCTCTCTGGTGCCAAAACTTGGCCTTGGTTGAGCCCTCAATCGCCAGCATGGCGTGGTCCGTCTGGTGATGCATGGCATGTTGCCCGTCGGGGTGGGGCAACACGAGAGGCCCTGGCTTTACAAAATCAGGCCCTTATCCTAGCGTTTGCCGCAGGGGTGCGGGAACGGTTGGATGCGTTATCACTCAACGATCCTGCCTGGATGCGACTGCGGGCTTTTTTGCCAGATCTGCAACAGAGACCCAAGAGTGTGGGCACCACATCAGCCATTGAACCCGGTTTTATCTCCGGTCAGTGGGCGATGATGGTCTATCTGGGGTGCCATACAACGCCAGCACCAGACCAGGCGTTTTGGCAAGCGATGCAGAGAGGTCAAACAACCATTGTTCAGGGGGCTGCGTCGGGTGAGGGGATCTCCTTTTATCAAACCTTGCAACAGGCCACCCTATTACAAGATAAAACACCCAATAAACAGTTATGTAAGCAGGCAACCTATTTGCTGGATGCACTTTTAAAACCTCAACCCTAACCCTCAATCCATTGGGGATGTTTGCCTTGGGGGCATGTCAGGGGGAAAAATTGTCTTTATTTAAATTAACAATAGGTTGGGTCGTCGGGATGCTGTTAGGGGTGGGGGTTATGCTTCCCTCACTGAGTTGGGCAGGGATTGTTCTGCATACAGATCCGGCCAAACAGACAACCCAGAGCCATACACCAACAACAGTTCCTTCTGGGGGGCAGTCTACACCTCTTCAGACACTGCCACCTGCCTATACATTTCATGATGTTGCACCAGCAAAACCTTGTTTTAATATAGGCAAGCCAACCAACCGAGCGTTACTGATCGGTCTTAACCATCTTCAGAGCAAAGCTGTACCGAGTTTGAATGGTCCGGGCAATGATCTAGATCTCATGGTTAAAGCTTTGCAGGTTCAAGGTGTTGCCGATGAGCATATTGTGCAATTACGCAACGCACAAGCCAGCCGCCAGAAGGTTCTGGAGCATTTAAAAGAACAGATGGCGCAAGCCCGTTGTGGGGATACACTCTTCCTACACTTTAGTGGTATGGAGTACCTCCTTCCCCACTCAGATCAGGCCGTTGAGGTCATGCTGGTTCTGTATGATTCAACGTTCACCTCTCCCGCAAAGCCTGAGTTTAAACCGGGCTTGTGGGGGCGGGAGTTGCGAACGGCCATAACACTTCTGCGTAACCGTGGTGTTTTTGTTTTTGTCTCTCTAGACAGTTGCCATGCTGCTGCATTGAAAGTCAGTACCGCTCAAACCGAGCGTATTTGGTCATGTTGTGCCGAGGAAGAAAAAACCAGTAAAGCTCAGCTATTACCAGAGGCTGCCGGGTATAGCGCTTTTTATGCCACTGGCACTGAGCAACTGGCCATGGAGTTACAGCTTCCTTTGGGGGTGGATCAAGCGCAACAAAAACACTTTGGCCAGTTCTCTTTCTCCTTGGCAACAACCATGCTGGAAGGTAAAGCGCGCTCATTTCAGGCCTTGGCAGAGAGAGTGAACCAATTCTATCAACAACGGGAAAAGGTGGAGGCGTGGACTCAAGATCTGCAAATTCGACCTCAATTCGAATCCACCCACCCTGAGCGACAGCCTTTTCCTTCGGTTGTCTCTGTCATGGATCCGTTGACCCGCTCTGTCATGCAGGGTTCTCATGAGCCAAACATTGAGCTCTCTTTTGATGGGCTCTCTCCCATGCGTGGCGGTTTTCTTGCCCTTAAAGGTCAACAACCTCTGATTGCTGGCCGGGTTAAACCTGTTCAGGGGTTATTAACCCTGTTGGCAGATGGTCAACCATTACACATCGATCCAGAAGGAGCTTTTCGTGGGCGTTTGTCCCAAATGATGGGAAAAGAGTCCGTCACCTTACTTGCCATCTATCGCAATGGGGCCATTGAAAGGCAGGTTGTTCCGATCAAAGTCAAAGGGGGAGATTTACCCTTAGGTCAACAATATGCGTTGATTATTGGTAATCGTGATTATGCCGATCCTGCCTTTAAATCATTGGTGACCCCTTTGCAAGATGCTCAACAAGTCGCACATCTCTTACATACGGGGTTTGGGTTTAAAACATCGTTAATGCTCCCAAACCATAAAGAGATTTCCCTGCTGTTAAACAATGCGACCCGCCGCCAAATAACCTCTACCATCAGTAAATTACGGCGGTACCTTAAACCAGAAGATAGCTTGTTGATCTACTATGCTGGGCATGGCTGGCGTAGCCACCGGGCTGATCAGGCCTATTGGTTACCTGTTGATGCTGAGCATGATGATTTTGGCACCTACCTTTCCGCCAGTTTTATCACCGATCAGGTGCGGATGATGTCTGTACGCCATATTCTTATCATTTCTGACAGTTGCTACTCTGGTGCGATGAACCGAGGTGCTGAAGAGGGCCATGAAGCCAAAGAGGGGCATTTAGCCGATTCGGAAAAAACACAACTACTGGCCAAACTGCATAGCCGTAAATCCCGGATGATTCTCTCGAGCGGTTCAGATGAACCCGTGGCGGACCAAGGTGGTCAGGGTCACTCTGTGTTTGCCCGTGCCTTGCTCGAAGGTCTTAACGCTTTTCCCCATCGTCAATTTGCCGTAGATCAGCTTTTTAGTGATCATATCCAGGAACAGGTGGCCGGGCACTCTGAGCAATCCCCCCAACTGGCGCCCATTCATCGATCTGGCCATGAAGGTGGGCGGTTTATCTTCCGCCGTGGGCATAAGGTGGTTCATTAATGGTTTGTTATAAAGAGATCTAGAAGGTCGATTCGGCTCATTGAGCAACTGTGCGGACGGTATCGTTCAAAAAAGAGCAGGTTCTTTCTCATTTTTTGTAGGTCTGTCCGTCCTATCTTTTAATGTGTATGGTTTATCGGTATTTCTCAACGGTTTCATCTAAAGGTAAAGTCTTATGCCGACGCTCTTTATTAAACGATTTGAGGTTATTGGCTTTTTAACCTGTCTGCTCTTGCTCACAACCGTGTCAGCAGGCTTTGCACAAAGCCGCCACGGCACACCACAAACGCAAAGTAAGCAGAGCGCGACCAACCCATCAACAACAGTTGAGCAGTATGATGAGCTGGTAAGAATGGTCTCCTATGGCGCAGGCAGCTCCCATGCGCTTGCCCTGCTTAAAGCTGGGGTATCTCCCAACGGTCCAGAGGGGGATGAATCTACGGCATTTATGGCCGCTTTCGACCGGGAGCCGTTTGATGTTGCTTTGGTGGAGATGCTGCTAAAGCATGGCGCCGATATTCGCTTACCCTCTCCGAACTATGACAAAATGCCTGTGGAGATGGTCGGTATTTTTGATCATAAGGCACTGACAGCTCTGATCACCCCTTTGCTGAACGCCCAAGAACTAAAGCAGATTCAACACGCACAACTCTACTATGCATTAGCAGAGAGCGACCTTTCGCGATTAATAGGGTTATTAAAGCAGGGTGCGCTTCTTGACCATGTAACCCCCCCTTGGAATAACAGTCAGCCTGATGTATCGGAACGTTATCCTTTTAATGACATGCACCCCAAAATCCTTAACGCATTAGAGTCGCTTGTTAGTGATGATCAGCGTGGGCATCTCTTAGGGCACTGGCTCTATTATGCGCTGGAAAATGAACGGGATGGTCTGGTTAAGCAGCTTCTGCAACAAGGGGCAGATTTACGGTATATGCTCAGCTCCGACCCTGTCGTTAGACCCATAGATTTTTTGCCGATAATACAGAGCCCGACGATTCTGGCTCTTCTGGAACCTCTTTTTACCGATGATGAAAAACGACTCAAACGAACGATGCAGTTGCACTCAGCACTTGCTCAAAATGATTTAGAGCAGGTAAAGGCTTTGATCGAGCAAGGGGCCAAGTTTGACAGCACCTCCTCTTCGTTACAGAAAGCTATTCGTGCGTTGATGTATGAAGACAATAACCATGAGGTGTTGGTCTTCATGTTGGATCAAGGGTTGGATCCCTCCATGCCCATGGGGGAGACCACACTCTTCCATCAGATCATGGTTCAAGCAGAGCTTAGGACGGTGGAATATTTTTTAGCTTCTATTAAGGATATCAACCTTATAGATCGTGCGGGGGATACCCCCCTTTTGCTGGCTTTGAATCGGGATGATGCCGAGCAAGCTGTTGCGCTATTGCTTCAGAACAGGGCGGATCCCAACCTTGCTGGTCAAGATGACACATCCCCCTTACAGCAAGTGTTGACCAATCGGCACCCGAAGTTGGTTCAACTGCTTTTAGAGCATGGTGCACAGTTTACTGTTGGCCAAGACCAAGCGACCTCCTTTTTAGAGATGGTCCTTGATCTGGATAGTGAGGCCATCCTAACAGCAAGCATGGCTGCAGGGTTAAAGGTGGATGTATCCATCCATGGGGGGGGAAATGCTTTTCACTATGGTGTTAAACATAATCGCGCCCCACTGTTGGCGCGCATGGCCAAACAGGGGTTGGACCTGAATGTCTATGATGATCAGGGACGTACGCCCCTAACTCTGGCTTTACATAACAAGCAGTCAAAACTGGCTCAGCAGTTGGTTGAACTGGGGGCAGACCCCAATTTTGCAGACCGTCAGGGGGTGCGTCCTCTGCATATGGTTTTGGCCCAAGGTAATGACCCATTGGCGCTATGGCTATTGTCCCATGGGGTTGATCCCTCTTTGAAAGGGCATGGCGGAAAAAATACGCTCTCTTTGGCCATTATTCATGGTGTGCAAGGGGTGATGGATGCACTTCTTAAGCAAGGCATAGCCACCGACCAAGCCGATGGTGATGGGCTATTACCTTGGCACTATGCCATTTTGCATGGTCATACCGGTGTATTAAAACAATTGGTGGCTCAGATGCAGGAGCCCAAACAGACGACTGAGCCATATGGGCTTTTTGAATCCCCTTTGGTGCACTACTGGAATGCACTCTATCTAGCCTATGCGCATGAACGACTTAAAAGTTCTCTGGAACGCAATTTAAACTCTGATCATCCACACCCTATTGCGGTTATTGCCTGGGTCACATTAAATAACAATGACAATGCCTTCGAACAGGTTTGGCAGAAGTTACACGATCAAAAGCTCAAGAATGTACTGGCTCCCTATGCGGTATGGAAACAGATGGACGTTCAGGAGCGTGAGGCGCAGGCTCTTAAGCTCTACCCTCCTGACTATGCATTTAAAAAGCATGATCTATTTGCTCTGATAAAGTTGGCGTATGCTGCCAAAGCACTGTCGGACTATGAACAGATGATGAATTATCTCACCGTTGCGGTGAGGCTGGACCCTAACGTTTACCAAATGGCCTGGGTTCTCTCTGACAGTAATTTGCTGGAAAAACCCATCATGAGGCAGAAGGTGCAGGCGTTATTGGCAGAACCTGGGGTTCAAAACAGCCAGTTTGCCAAGATGATTGCCCCCATCCTCTCTTTACACCGAAGAAGCCGAGACGATGAACGTTACTTAACCGAACAGTGGTTACAGTCCTTTCCACACGATGGACGGGCTTGGACCTCCTTAGGATATGACCTCAAGAGTAATAACCGTCATGAGGCCGCACTGTTAGCCCATTTAAAAGGGCTCGTTTTCTCCCCTTTTTATGCCAACTATGACAATGGTATTGACCAGCTGGTCAAACTTAACCGTCCTGATCAGGCTTTGGCTTACAGTAAAATACTCGCACCTAACTTCAGTCAGTTAGAGCAGCCTTCAGAACGTGAGTTGGATGGATGGTCCCGGCGACAGGTTGCCTATGCTTTTAAAGACGCAGGGAATTATGGTAAAGCACGGCAGTTGGCGGAAGATGAGATTAAGGTCAACCCAGGCTCAATTAAGTGGCGGGTCTTACTGGCAAAGATTGAAAAGCATGATAAGCGCTTTACCCATGCTTTGGAACAAGTGCAGGCGATCCGTAAGCTTGATCCTAAAGATCACACTGGTCGCACCTTGGAAATTGAGTTGCTGCAGTCGTTAAAGCGTCATGAGCAAGCTTTGGTCGCTTGGCAGGCTTTAAAAAAGGATACCCATACCCCTGATCGGGCATTGCTCCATCAAGGGGTGGAACTGATGGGGGCATTGGGTAAAAAAGAACAGCAGTCACGCCTTTTGGAGCAGATTGCCCAAAGGTTTCCTCTGGAGCTTGCCGCTCAGCTGGCTTGGGCTGAACAGTTGGTCAAGATGGGCAAGCATCAACAAGCTTTTGATCTGTTAAAAGCACAGTTGGAGCAAAATCCTCAACATGAAGAGACCATTAAAGCCTTACATCAATCGGCGACAAAGGTTCTTGATAAAGGGGCTGTTTTGCCTTTTTGGCAGAGACAGTTAGCCCACTACCCATGGTCTAAGGTTTTGCACACCTGGTATGCCAGTAACCAACTTAAAAACCAACCCGAACGCGTCGCTTTTTGGCGTGGTGTCGTGGCCCGTACCCCCGATAGGTTATGGGGGCATGAACAGCTCTCTGATCTCTACCTGAATAAACAGAAATGGGGTGAAGCTCTGGCCATTTTGCGGAATTATCAACACTCCGTTGCCGCTTCATCGCAAAGCTGGGGGGAGCGACTGTTCGTACGTATTCTAATCGCCTGGGTTGTGAACCAACAAAGTCGTAAACAGCGTGTTGATAAGGCATTGATTAAACAACAGATGGAATCATTGAACATCTACCGTGACGAAGGGGGAAATTTAGATCAGTACCATCGTTATATGGTGATGATGCAAGGGGCTTTGGGGCATAAGAAAAAAGCGGCAGAACATGTCATTGCCCGTTCCAAGTTTAATCTGGATAGTACAAGTATCTACAGCAACTTGGCGACGGACTATCAAGAGCATACACGGGATGAAGCCAAAGCGTATGGATATACGATGGTACGCCGTGATCCTTATAATATTAAAAAAAGCCAGCAATATGTCCGTTTTCTGAACTTCTGGTTAAATGGTCCGATCCTGTCGTTAAAACATATTGATCGTGTGAAAAAACTGGGACTAGACACCAACTTGAGCTACTACGAGAAAAAAGCACGTTCCAAGTTGGGGGATACTGTCTCTGGCTTTGCCTCCTACATGGGGAGTAAGGCTATTAGTGATAGTGACCGGTATGTCAACTGGTACCATAACGCCCGCAAACAGGTGTTGACAAAGGATCGTAATCAAATTCACTACAAGTTTGAAAACGATCAGGCAGAGGTAGAGATCATCTACCCCAATGGAGAGGTGTTGACCCGTCGTGATCACCCCATTTTTGGCAAGATCGTCCATTTGGGTATGGGGGCTTCCTATATTTCAGCCAAGTATGATGATCGCGGTAATCTTAGCCAAATGCGTACCTCAGCCGGTAAACAGATTGATCTGATCTATGATTCACGTGATCTCATCACCAGTATGGTTGGTCAACAGCCCAATAAACCTGATCAAGTCTTAAGCTTTGAATATGGTGCGTTGGAAAAACCCACCCTCATCCGTATTGAAGGTGTTGGTGCGATCCGGGTACGTTACGATGCACAAGGTGAGATAGAATCGGTCAAATCTGATCAAGGCCACCGCATGGCTTTAAAGGTGACGCAAGCGTTCCAAAACTTGCTCTCCATGGCCAAAATTTTTGAAAATTACCAGCGTAATGATCGTCTACCCCGTATTCCCTTCACCGATGTAAAACATGATGCTTTGCAACAGAGCATGCTCTCTAGCCGTGGGCTTAAACGACAAGAAGCAGAGCTGGCGTATGCACACTACTTGGTAGAGCATATTGCGGATAATCGAGATTACTACTCACAAGCCAAAGATCTGTTGGAAGAACACATCGAAGCAGGCATTCACCAAAGCATTGTTGTGTCCGAGCCAACGCAGGCACAACAACAGGCTGCGCAGGCCATAGCGCTTTGGAGCCAGCTCCATCTCCAGGTTAAGCCCCGCGGGTTACCGGTTGAAGATTTTGAACAGTGGTCCACCCACCGAAATTGGCTGCGGGGTATGGTCCATGCCGGGGTTGGAAATCCCTTTGGACAGGTATTGGCCAAGCTAGATGAGAGGCCTCAAAAGCTGTTGAAAGACACCAAGTGGTTGGCTCACTCCGAATTAACCAACGAAGGGTTTTGGCACCGTTATACCAACCGCGTTCTAGGGGGCGAGTCCGCTTCACGTCACACCCTGTTGATCCGGCAAAATGGTGATGTTTTAGTCGGTGGGGATAAGGGGCTGAATGTCTTTACAAAAGGACATTGGGTTTGGATGGGGTACGATGCTCTTAATCAACGTTTTTCCAGTACAATCTCCAAAAATTCGTTAAAAGCCAGTGCTCAGGTATTGGCCCTAGCTGAAGATAAGCAGGGTACCCTCTGGGTCGGTACTGCCAATGGGTTAATCCGCTTGGCTGGGCCGACTTATGCGGGTGAAACCCAATATTGGATGACCCAACAGCAAGGGCTAGCAGCACCCCGTGTGACCCACTTAGCCTTCCATAAAAAGGGGGGGTATGTTGCCACCAGTGCAGGTATTCAACCGCTCACCAAACACGGCCCACAGCCACCTTTGTTGATGAAGGGTGAGGTCTCCTTTCTTTCAGCAGCGCAAGAAGAAGAGCATCTATTGGTTGGGCAGGCGGATGGTGTTTATGCATTAAATGAGACAAATACCCCTGTAAAACTTCATGATAAACCCATGCAAGATGCTGTTTATCTGCCTGAATCAAAGTGGCTGTACATGCTCTCGGGAGATCGTATTTACCGGGTGGTTTGGGATGGTTTAACTCTCACTGAAGGCAAACCTCTTTTACTGGCGACCAAAGCCGATGTGTTGGCAGCTCGTGCTATTCATGGTCTCAGTCGTATTCCGGTTACCGGTAAAGGGGATCGGTTGGGGGTACTTACCGATCAGGGGTTGGCTCTGTTCCATGAAGCGCACTTTCAATATATGGAAATGCCCTTTTCATCAGCACGGGGTGGTTTAAAAATTGGACCGGAGTTGGCTGCTCAAGATCACCGTGGCAACCTCTGGTTATCGGCTCAGGATGGTGTGTATGGTTTTCGCTTTAGTGATGTCAGGCAGGATAAACGTCTGCCAGTAGTCTCTATCGCTGTAGACCACAAGCAGGGCATTACCTACCTGGCCCGTGGCAAGCGTATTGATTATGTTGACCATGATGATCCGCAGATGACCCCACGCTTTTTCAACCAAGCAGCAGCTACACAGTTGGCAATGGCTGCAGACGGTTCACTTCTGGCCAATGATCATCATCGGATTATCCGTTTTTTCCCTGGGAATGAAAAACCCTATGAGCTGTTTGAAGCCCGCAGTACACCCGATAAAGCAGGTTGGCAGGGGCCGGTAAAAAATATTTTACCAACGGCAGATGGTACGATCTGGGTGGCTTCAGGCTCTTCGATCTTTCGTTGGAAGACCGGCCAAAAAGCGGAAGAGTTTAATTGGCTGATGGATGCCAAGCGTTTTCCAAGTCGGAGTGAAATGATCTCCAGAGTCTTTGAAAATGTGGAAGGTCATATCCAGGTTATTGCATCGGATGAAGGGCATTTGGAAGAGCAGGGGGTGGAGCTTAGTGGCGGTTTATTGCAGTGGAATGGTGAAGGTTTTGATCGGCTAAAAAGATCCAAACGTGGTTTTTTTGTGACCGGATATACCAAGCTTGATGATACACAAGCGGTGGTGGGAACCTCAGATGGTTTTTTCCAAGATCGCAAAGGGGCACCACGACGGAATTATACAGAAATTCACTCCTACGCCAAACTAAAAGAGCGTTTTCCCATGCTCTGGTTGGGGCGCAAAGGGGCGGCGTTGGGTAAAGATAAAAAGGATTGGATCTTCCCTGCCGCTGGTGGTGTGGTGCTCTACCACGATGGGCGTTGGTTCTACCCAGATCGGTTGAACCAACTGTTACCAGAGGATCGGGCCTTTGGTCAATATGGGGCACGTACAGTACACGCTGTTGCCACCGACCCTAAAGGGCGTATCTATATGGGTACGGACCTTGGGTTGACCATTTATGAAGCCCACAATGTAACCTCACTCTTGATCGACAATGGCTATGCCCACTCGGTTTTTGCCGATCAAGAGAGCCAGCAGCAAGCAGCGCTTAAGGATATCTTCTTGGATAAAATCGACCCTGCCAGTAAACAGGGCCGTATCCTTACACGCTACCAAGCCTTGGATCGTGAGCTTAATGAGCTTAAAGCACACTTAACGGGGGGTGGAAAACAGAATAACAGCGGGATCCGCCAAACCAGTGGTGGAGAAGGGGCGAGAGCCGAGACGCAAGAAGAGACGAGTCAAAGCTATAAAAAACGGCTTAAAAGCCGCGAACGTGCCATGAAACGTCTGCTCAACCAGTTAGAGCAGGATCATTACGGTCTGTTCCAAATGCTACGCCTGGATCCTAGAGAGCTCCAGGCTATGCGTAAGGAGCTGAAAGCAGGGGAGTTGATGGTGCAGTATCTGCCCACGCCCCAGAAACTATTTATTCAGCTGGCCAGCCGGGATGCTTCTCGTATTGTGGAGGTCCAGGTACCCAGTCAGCAACTGTTTGAACGGGTTGTTCGCGTGGCCCGTATTCTACAAAGCTCTGTGGATTATCTGAAAATTGAGGGGCGTTTAACCCGGAACAAGCGTGGTCATGGTTTTTCACTGAAAGATGAGGATGAGGATGATCTGGAGTTTTCAGCAGAACAGTTGAATGAGGATCTTCACTGGCTCTACCAACAGTTGTTACGGCCGGTTGAGTATGAGCTGGATCAGGCCAAGCAGGTCTATTTAACCCCTGTTGGTCCCTTAACATATCTACCGTTCAGTGCGCTCATCCGCGCACCTGGTCAACAGCCCGAGTATGCGGCTCAGCGTTATCAACTGGGGGTTATGCCCTCTCTGTTTCATCTAAATTTGGTATTACGAGCCAAACCTTCCTTTGCCGATGATGTGCTCTTATTGGCAGATCCTGATGGTAGTTTGCCGGGGGCGCGGGCTGAAGTCAAAGCGGTCGGGGAGTCTCTAGAGAGTGCCTCAACCAAGCTCATTGGTGCAGAGGCTTCTTTGGAGAGTATGACAGATGCCATCTCAGATAAGCGTATTGTTCACTTGGCAACCCACGGCCTGCTTGATCAGGACAAACCGGCGGATAGCTATCTGTTATTGGCAGGAAAAAGCCAATTGGGTATGGTTGATATCGCCATGCTGGATCTGGAGCAGACCGACTTAGTGGTATTATCGGCCTGTCAATCTGGCATTGGGCGGGATGGCATGGAGTATGTCACCTTGGCGCGCGCTTTTGCCCATGCTCAAGTACCAACGGTGGTGGCATCCCTTTGGTCGGTACATGATCAGGCCACCTTAGCTTTGATGCGTCGTTTTTATGGTCATCTGGATGAAGGGAAGAATATCTTCAGTGCGCTAGCTCGTGCACAGCGAGAGATGATCGATATGAAAGGGGATCTAGCCCACCCTGCAGCTTGGGCTGCCTTTAATGTGTTTGGCCGACCTTAAACTAGATAGGATGGGCCAGCGAATTCTTAAAAAGAGGGGGCGCTGCCTCCTCTTTTTTTTTAGGCTAAAAAACGCTGGAGAACCATCGTGGTCATGGCTTGCAGGGCCTGGGGATCTTCGGCCACCAGATCTAAAAAATGGTTCCGGTCCAGGGTTAGTAACCGTGCATGTTCTGTGACCATAACGGTCGCACTACGTGGCCGCTGCGTCAGAAGTGCAATCTCCCCCACAACGTCGCCACGGCCTAGGGTTTGTGCAGGCTGGGGTTCTAAGGTGACCGTTACTTGGCCACAACAGATGGCATGTAAGGTGTGACCTGGATCACCTTTTTTAAACAGAATGGTACCACTGGGATGGGTTTTTTCTTCTACCGAAGCAGCAAGGCTGGTCAATGTATTCCGAGAAAGGTGAGCAAACAGTGGAAAGCTTTGAAGCAGTATGATTTTTTGAAAGAGTATGGATTCATTCTTCATGATTTTACCCCCACCACATCGGCATAATCCAGTACACGGTTAAAGGTGGCTTCGGTTAACTGGGCGATCAGTGTTCGGTTCCAAGCCATTAATTCACAAAGGGTTGAGAAATCCAGTTCGTAACAGTGGCTCTCTTGTACACTTCTTAAAACAACCGGGTAGTGCCCTGCGGTTAGGCTGCCGAGTTCTCCCACATAGTCATGCGCACCGACAACAGCTACTTGTTGGCCATGCAAAGAGACCTCAATTTGCCCATCTAATATGAGATAGAGGCTTTGATTCATGCTCTGTGCAGAGACGACAATCTCTTCGGGTTTATAGTGATGCTCTTGCAGCAAGGGTAGTAGCCGGGCGAGCCAGGCATCACCAAAGGATGCAAGCAGGGAGAACTTACGGAGTTGTTGTACCAGGGTGAGCGGACTGCTTGGCTGATCCCCTGCGAGTATGCTTTGTGCCCAGGCCACATGTTGGGTGATTAGGGGATCTGGGTGTTTTTGTTGGTGTTGGCAGAACGCACTTGCCAGGGTGGGATCGGTTGACACCATATAGTGTAAAGCGACACAACTAAACCAGCTATCCAGACCATTTGTTTCGGGTTGCAACCACTGTTGTACCGTTGCAGATAGGTCTGCTACAGATCCGCCCATGCCCCGTAAACGCTCTAGAGGTGAAGCCTGCGTATCCAGTAAATAGGCAATATGGTTTTTAAGTGGGGCGGCTAAGGTGCTATCCAGCCACTCGGCAGCAAAGGCTTTTTCAGCCATGGTTCCTTGTTCAAAAGAACGTCTAACCCGCTCAGCTTGTGGTCCGTGCAAAAGTGACAATAGGTAGAGAATACGTTGTGTGGCACCAGCAACGGCATCCTTAGCAGCTTGAATAAGGGAGGATAGGTCTTCTTTACCAGGATCTGAAGACTGGTTAAAGGCCACCTCTGCTGCCAACATGGTTCGTGCATAATCCAGCTGGGTGGATAGCTCTTTCTGTAACTGCTGTGCAACCTCTGTTGGTGGTGTATAGCCCCACTTAACCAGGGTATGTAAACTGCCAATCTGTGCCCAGGTTGGACCATGTGTGACCTGATCCAGTAAGAAGGGAAGAGCACGACTGTTGGGGTGGGCCTCTAGCGCTCGGAGTAGGCGAAGCCCCAAAGCAGGGTGGTGTGTATGATGGCCAAATCCTTCGATCATGGCATCAATAGCGGCTTCATTCCCCATCCTTAACAGACGCAGAATTTGCTGGGTATAAGGACCACCAAGCATCGAGACAAGTTGCTGCCAACCCCTTGGATCTCCACTGGCTAGAACAGCATCCATCGCCAATAAAATCACCTCAGGCTCTTCATCATCCAGTAGCTGTTTAAGGGTTTGGTGCAAGCCCCGTTGACGATAGAGAATCAAGACCCGGCATGTGGCCTTACGCCACTCTTTGTCCTCCGAGACTAACCACGTCTGTAACCGGGTACCCGCAGCAACAATGGCGGTGACATCTCCAGAGCGTAAGGCACCGGCCATGCTCCCTTCACAGACCGCTTGGTCTGGGTTTGTCATAGATGTTACCCGGTGCTGTTCATCACATTGCTCGTGGCTCATAAGCAGGGTGGCGGCATCCTGCCGAACATGGCTGTCAGGGTCGTGTTTAATCAGTTTGATGATGGGTTGATACCACTGCTCATAGTGGGTGACATCCAGCGCTTGAAGGGCATGGCGGCGAACCGTAGCATCCTTATGTTCTAACAGTTTTGGTAGGGCTGCTTGTAGGGTCTCATCGGCATCATGGGCTTTGAGTAGATCCATGCAGTAGATAACATGTTGAGCATGGGGGCTGGATAACTCTTGAACAAGACAAGTCTCCATAGCCGGTGTCCAGTTGACAGGGCTATAAGAAGCAAGACCTCCGCGATGGATGAGCCCCTCTATGGTCACCCGATACTGGCGCAGTAGCGCCCAACCTGCCGCCAATGTAATAAGACTGACGGGGAGAACAATTTGGAGTAACAAGGTGGCGTCAACGGTGGTCCATTCACGCAGCAGCAGCAGACCGCCTGCGACCAGTGTGGTAACAAGCGGTAATAACACGCCATCATTGAGGGTTTGCCAGGATGGTGCTTGGCTACCCAGGGGTAGATATAGGGTTACAAGGGTGGGCCGAGCAAACTTATAGCAGATGCTTTGGCCGGCAAAGCTTAGTATGACCAGCGCAAATAGGAGTGTATCCATATTTGGAAGCTGTTGAAAACTTGGTAAGTTTAGAATAAAAAACACAAAAGTGACCAGTGCAGTCATGCTTGCTGGAGCCAACACACCAAGACTAAGCCCATAGCGGCGCATTAGTGGTCCCGCTAAGGCAAACTGAACAAAGAGCATGAGTAGTTCGATGCTACTGGCCACCATACCTAAAAAGCCAGAGAGTTCACTCGGGTCAGAATAGCGCGCCACCGATGCTGAGTTATACGCATTATCAAGCAGGAGATAAATAACGGTTAACCCAATGTTTAAAAATAATAAATGGCGAAGATGCGGGGTTGTTGAACCACGACGGAGTAGTGACCAGCTAAGGGTATTGGATGAATGAGTTTCTGCTTGCTGAGTAGGAACAGCCGGATGATGGTGTTTCAGGGCTGATAGTGTCAAAAAGACAGAGATGATATTCAGCAGCAGTACAATGATGTAAACACCAGAGATATCGATGGATGCGACGAGGTGCCCAACACTTAACCCGGCGATTACCGCGGCTAAAGATTGCCCGGCTAAAATGGTAGGCAATAGGCGTTTGCTCTGTCTGGGGGTAAAAATTGGGCGGATTGTCTGCCAAAAACTTAAGCTTCGTAAGAGCCCTTCGGTGAGTGCCCAAACACGCACCACCATGGCCAGCCATGTTTCTGGCCACCATATCAATGTTACCGTAAGTAAAAGCAGGGTTACAAAGCGGATCAAAAACAGAGTGATAATTTGTTGTTTTGTAGAAAGAAGTTTCTGTAATTTGAGCAGCAGTAGAGAAAGAATAACCGATATTAAAGCGCCAGACATATAGGCTATGGGTAGCTCATCTGCCGGATAGTGGCTCAAAAAGAGGGTCATTGCTGGAACAACCAAAAAAAGGTTGCCCAGACCATCGATAAAAGCCAGCAGGTAGGCGGCACGAAAAGCTGAAACTTCGGCTTGTTGAATGCCTAACAGGCGACGCATAGTAGCTAACACAAGGATAACCTCTCACAAGAGATAAAGCCGTTCGCCTTATAGAGTAAACAGCATATCGTAAGCGTATAGGGTTAAACATGCTAAATCTTTATAAAGCCGGTTTTTTTCTAGAATTAACTCTGTTCCTATGGGGAAGGGGATGACATGTGTTGCGGGCGAGATAAAGATGTGGGATGGATCAGGTGGACTTGACACAAAAACGATCTGTCCTACCCTGTTAATCATGGTAAAAAAGGGTGCCCATAAGCTTTATGGGTGTGTTCCTATAAATCTTGGTTAAGCTTCTTTTGTGGGCCCTCTATGCAGGCATATATGCTGCCTAATCTAGACAATCGTGCTTCAGATAACGATGAGAGCAGGAAAGTCTTAGACTATAGCGATGACTGACTGGATCTTGTGTCTAAGGCTATGATCAGGGGAAGGGGTTGTATCTTCCCCTGATTTCTCTAAGGGGACGCCTGTTTGGAAACGGTGGTAATGGTAAAGTCCAGATCAATATTTCTTGATCGGGCTGTGGGGTGTTGACCATTTTTGGTTAACTCTGCCACACGTTTTTTGACCCAACGGGTTAACTCGGTAATTTTAATCGCCCCATCTTTGTTTAAATCGGCCAAACCAGTATTCAACCCCTGAAGTAAAGAGAAGGTAAACGCACCATTACGCCACCGGCTATTCTCCAATGCATACTCAGCCCCACCTGCTGCTGCTAGCACCACTGCCCCTGCGCTATCTCCAACATTGGCAAACAGATCTTGCATGAGCTTGAAGCTGGTTTTTAGCCCCACCTTGGGTTTGGCTTTTTTGGAGGATTTCACCCCCATGATCCTACCCCGTATGTTGGCACTTCCATTGTTGATCTGCTCCATAGAGACCTGCTTAAGGTTGGTCATATCCGGATCCACTTCACCAGAGTGACAACTATCAATCAAAATAAGACGGTTATGGGCGGCTGTCTGTTTAAGTAGCCCAGGAATATCATCATAGGCTAAGCCAGCTTTTTGTGGCTGGTTGGGATCGATATCTGTGGTGGCGAAGTAGTAGTTCAGCTTTTCATCCAACAAACCATGGCCAGCAAAAAAGAGAATGATCAGATCGTTCGGACGTGTCTTGGCCAAAAAGCTCTGAGCTTGTTGTTTAATCGTGGTGGTTGTGGCTTGTTGGTCCAGTACGGTCTTTATATGGACCTTATTAAAGGATTGACCGGAAAATTGACCAAATAACTGCGCCAGATCTTGAGCATCCTTGGCGGAGTAGTTGAGGTTCAGGTTGGCGTTGTTGTATTTAGAGACCCCCACAGCAAAAAAATAGAGGTCAGGCTGGCGTGGTGGGGCTGTTTGAGTAATGACCATCGTCTGTGCAGGGCTGCGGATACCCCATACATCTTCTACCCATAGTTTAATACGGTTTTGGCCTGGGGCTAGGTTAAGCTCAATTTCTTGTGTCCAAGTGGGTTGATCCTCTATGGCGAGGTCATTCCACTTAGGTACAGGAACAGAGTTGACCGTAACCCTTAGGCGCTTTAAGGCTTGTTCCCCACGTGTTGCCATAAGTTGGAGTGAAACGGAACGGGCTTTGGTGAAGGCTGGGGCAGGGGTGGACAGCTCCAGTGAGGGGGGTTGATTCCCGTTCAGACGTAGGGAAGGAAGCTCTGAAAAGCCTTCGCGTTTTAACCGTTTTTGGTGAGCTGTTGTTAAAACCTTAAGATACTGTTCATCGGCAAAACCTAAACGCTTTAGGATGATATCCGGTCGGTTCATATAGAGATCAAACGATTCAAAATCAAAAGCTTTACTGTCTTGAACCAACGCCAATGCCCGTAATGCACCTGGGGATGCTGTGTAGTATCCATCTTGTGTGGTGATGATAAACTCTTCATCCCCGACACCAATTAAGGTCGCGATATGATGGCTCTTTCTATGAAGGTCAAGGTCTTTTAACATGAGCTGATGACGCGACTTAGAGAAAACAGCGCTCATAGGTGGCTGCTCTTGTACAGTCCAAATCTTTATAGAACCATCCTGACTGGCGGTAAAAAAACGCGTACTCTCTTCCATAAACCGAAGGCTGGTAATGGCAACATCATGGGCTTTAAAATTAGAGCGGGTAACACCCGACGCGACATCATACAGGTAAACGCTCCCCTTCTCTGTGGAGCAGACCAGGGTTGTGCCATCGGGGCTTAACGCCAGTTGTATTTGACTGTTAAGATCCCACAATGGGTTCATTTCTCGAATAAGCTCACCGGTTTGCAAGTTATAGATGCGTATAACCGGGATCCTCTTATTCCACATACCCCCTTTGAGTGATGAAACAGGCCCAACCACCAGATAGCGACTTTTGGCATCCATCGCGAGTTTTAAAGTGGTGTAGGCTTTATCCTCCTCTACGCGCCATACCGGTTTTTCCCCGGTTTTATCCCAGGCCGTTATGACACCATCACTGGTGACCATAATTAGATCGATACCTGTTTGGCTGTTGGTAAAAGCAAGGTTCCAAACAAACCCTTCTTCATCGGTTTTAATGGTCCGTTGTCTTTTTTCACTGTCGGTTTTGTACAGTAAGATCTGGGCCTTCAGGTTCCACCCTCCCAGTGCCAAACGTCCATCCTTGGCCAAGGCCAGAGCTGAACCAGCCGTGTTAATACGGGTTGCCTGATTATTTGTAGTAGAGTCTGAGACCACCGTCATACCCGGTGTACCAAAGGCAAGGCTTGCCCCTTTTTTTTGCACGGTTGCATCGGTCAAAGTTGGGGTGACGGGCATGGACATGCTTTTAAATGATGGGGTCTTGAGATCCCATATGCCACTTTTGTTCTTGCCCAGTGTAAACGTATGGCCATCACTAAAGGGGCTGGTAAAAGTAATGCCCCAACTGCTGGAATGAATGGTATCCAATGGTGCCCCGTTTTTGCTGTCTCGCATTTCGACAAAAAAACGTTCCTGCTGTTGGCGGGCTAGAAATACAGTTTTTCCATCTTTGGACAGTGCGACGGGTCCAGCTGTATCTGAGGGCCAGCGTTGAGTTTGCTTAGGTGTGGTGGATGAGAGATCCCACATCCCTTGATCGGACGCCATGAATAAACCGGATTGATCAAACCTTATAAAGCGTCCTGCCTGCTTAATGACATGTCTATGATTCTGCTTAGGGTACCATAGGTGTATGTCTGCGTTTGCGTCACTCCAGGCGATTAAAGAGCCTTGCGGATGTACATATAAGCTCTGAACAGCTTGAGTATTGACCTGATCCAACTGTGCGATAAGGGTCTCTTCATCCAAATATAGATCTTCACACCATTCACCGAGATCGAATTCCATCTTTGTACAGTTATGATCAAAGGCAAGCTCTCTTAACTGTAAGGTTCCATCCTTACCCAAAGAGGCCAATAAATTACCACGGTCATTACTACCGAGTGCCATAATCCCCCCTTGCTCGGTACTAAAATACATAGGGATATTTTTTCTAAATCCCATGTTTAACATGGCGATCTTACTATCTGGGTAGCCAATAATGGGATAGATGCCAAGGGTGGTAAAAGCTCTAGGTCGGTCTTTAACCTCTCGACGTGCGGCATCGCGGGTACCGGTCCAGCGTAGTTTTCCGCTGGTACCTGAGTAACCGGCTGTATAGCCAATATTATCAAAGAGAACCAGCATAGGTAATGTCTCGGCTGGGGTCTCGATCGGAGCTCGATGATACATCAGTACATTTTTGGATTCCTGATGGGTGGCGATGGTACGACGTGTATCTACATCCCAAAAAACCAACTGTTCTGAGTCGGTTAAAAAACTCAATGTTTTACCATCTGGGGAGAGATCCATAGAGACAACCTGGCTCTCGGGGGCAATTTGGGGGATGGTCTCAACGGATAGGCTGATATTGGGGTCGTCACTGTAGCTCCAAGCTCGATAAAAAGTCTTTTGACCTTGTATAAAGTGGGGCTGTTTTTTAAGAGATAACGGTTTAGAAATGGGGCCTGAGAGGGAAAGTTTTATGGGCCGACTGCTCAAGGCATCGATATAGAGCACCCCTTGCATCTGCTGAGCGATCAGTGGTCCACTTTTTTCCTGCCATGTTACCGCAAAGCGTAAAACCGGCCTTTGCCAACGCTCTTCATGGTGAAGAAGGGTCAGTTTGCCCTGTTTTAATTTTAATCGGTTTAATAGATCGGGCGTAAAGGGGCGTGGTACACCCTTTTGCCAGGGGTGTTGAGCAATCCATTGGCCGAGGGTTGCAAATAGAAAGGGTGCATCGGCCAGCTTTATTAAACGTTTTTTGAGCTTTTCATCTGGGGTGAATTTTTCATCCGGGGTAAAGGACCAACTCCCATCCAGCTGTTTGGTCACGGTGTAACCTTGGCGATGTAGGGGGCGTTGCGTGTAGGTTGGTTTGGAATAGACTCCTGTTGCTCCAAGGTTTTCATCCGCAAAAACATACCGCATAATGGATGGCTGATTGTTCTCATCGGTGGAAAAAGCATAGGTTTGATAGCGCCCACGACCCGTAATATAGGTTTTGAAATCTTTGAGATCATCAACGCGTTTCTGCCCCTGGAGCTTCCAGTAGCGAAACGTCATATTCGTCTGATAATGATCATGGACGTTGGCATTTTTTAGGGGCTTGTAGGTCAGTATAATCGGCTTATCAGCCCAGGACAGTGGGCTGGAGAGTAGGTTAAGTAAGGCAAATATAAAAAAGAAAAAAATGTTGTGTATAGATAGATGGTCGCCTGTGACATGTCTTTTTTTTATCGACACAATATATCCCCCAGCCAGTAAGGTAGGCTTTTAATAATCTCCATAGCATATGGGGGCATTCACGTTTGGGCAACACCTTCATGGGCTGAGGGGGCTGGCGGCTATTGAATACTTAGACAAACAGATGGCGTATCGAGGGGTATATGATCTGTATTTCGCTGCTGTGAATGAGACCCGATGACTTAAAAAACATGAAGCTCTGTTTGTGTGGCGGTCTGGCGGATAAAAAATGAAA
The DNA here is from genome assembly GCF_036689865.1 of Magnetococcus sp. PR-3. Taxonomy (NCBI): domain Bacteria; kingdom Pseudomonadati; phylum Pseudomonadota; class Magnetococcia; order Magnetococcales; family Magnetococcaceae; genus Magnetococcus; species Magnetococcus organivorans. The sequence goes on along the minus strand of NZ_JBAHUQ010000025.1, from coordinate 69,657 downwards.
AGTAAGAAGCGTATTTTTTTTCATTCTAATATATGGTTATTTTGGTTTGTTTAACTAAAGTAGATCTCTTTAATCGCAACATCGAGCAGAGTTGATCCTGGCTTAGCTTATAGAGGTAAAGATAGTCTTTAGAGGGATACGGTCCAAATGTTCAGTTAGGTTGAGAACTCATCCGTGAGGGATATGCGATGATACGCTGTGTACCATTTTTAATGGGTTTAATATTTCTCTTTTCTACACCTGCCCAGGCTGCTAAACACGCGCTTTTAATTGGTATTGATGATTACAGTAAGAGCGGTTTGACCTCTCTATCGGGTGCTGTGAATGATGTAAAAATTGTTAAGCAAACACTCTTAGAGCGTTTTGGGTTTACAGAGCAAGGCATTACCACGCTACTCAATGAGCAGGCCACGCTAGGTGGGGTTGAGCAGGGGTTTAAAACGCTACTTAACCGTATTAACCAGGGGGACTTTGTCTATATCCACTACTCTGGTCATGGCTCGTTTACCACGGATTTAAATGGTGATGAAGCCTCTGGAGAAGATCAAACCTGGGTGGTCTATGGTGCACGGCACGATACCCAGAGCACGGCGAAGGATAACTATGATCTGTTGGATGATCAGTTAGGCCATTGGTTAGCACCCATCTATGCCAAAGCGGGTCAGGTTATCTTAGTCTCAGACAGTTGCCATTCAGCAACGGTCTCCCGCGGTGTGAAGACCGTAGCCTCACGTGCTGTACCTTTGGATCAGCGCTTACACCCCTTGGGGCGCGCAACCTACAATGCGCCGGATTTCTCCAAAGGTATCCAAATTGGTTCTGCCCGGGATAGTGAAACAGCCTCGGAATACCGAAATGATGACGGGGCCAGTTATGGGCTCTTTACTTGGCGCTGGGTTGAAGCGATGAAACAGACTCAGCCTGGTGAGACCTGGGAAGACCTGTTTACGCGTGCTCAAGCTCAGGTCAAGTTAGAGGGCAACGGTGATCAAACGCCTCAACTGACAGGGGTCGGGAACCGCCAGGTATTTGGGGGGCAATTTGCTCCCAAGTTACCAAGGGTTGCCATTTCTGAAGTTTATACTGAGGGGGAGGTACTCTTAGAGACTGGGCAGTTAAGTGGCGCGACAGAGGGATCTGTTTATCGACTGTATCAACCCCATGTTAAAGACCCCCAATCTTTAACAACGGTAGTTCTGACAGAGGTCGATACCTTCACCAGCATTGGCAAAGCCTCTGCACCCTTGGTGGTGGGGGATATGTTGGAAGAGATTGAGCATGTCCATGCCTTTGAGCCGATGAAGCTCCACCTGAGTGCGGAGTTTGCCAAGGATCTGGATGCCTCTTTACTCCAGCGCATACAGCAGCAGCTAACAGGCTTACCGGGATTTGAGCTGGTATCTGCTTCTGAACAAGCCGATATGCTGCTGCGGGTTATGCGTTTGGACCGACGGAAAGCTCTGACGCCCCGCGCTCAGTATGATGCCCAAGGGCGTCTTTCTGTATTACCCCCTGCTTACCGGGAAGGGGAGCCTGAATTATGGATTTTAAGCCCAGCAGGTAAGCCGCTCTTTAACCAACTGTCAATCTCTATGCAGGAGCCCCAATCAGGGATCGCTCTACTACAGGATAATTTACGTAAAATTTTACGGTTACGTGAGTTGAAGGCCTTGAGCAGCAGCAAGCCTAGCCCGTTAAAGATTAAGGTCACACACTTAGTGCCCGATACACGCTGCCGTAAACGTCGGTCTGCAAACTGTGTGACGGCTCGCCCTAAACCTGGTGGCAAAAAAGTGAGTTACCGGGTCGGTAAGCCGCAGCCAATGCATGGTTTGGCCAAGCAAACGCTCAACTATGGAGATGTCCTTACCTTTCAAATAGATAACCCAACCGATAAGGATTGGTTTGTCTATATACTTAATATCACTGAAGAGGGTAAGGTTGAAGCGATCTCACCACCCCGAAAAAAAATGCACCTGACCAGTTCAGCTAAGATATCCGCCAAAAGTACCGTTGATTTAAATGATGCCTTTGAAGTAGAGAGTCACGGGGAGGAGATACTGAAAATTCTGGTCTCTCCCTCACCCATCCGTGCCAGTTTGTTAGAGAGTCGAGGACTAACAGGTAAAGCCGTAGCCGTTGCGACCTCACGGGGAGGGTCGAACCCTTTGGAACAACTCTTTGAGCATACCATGAGCAACAAGCGGGGGAGTTTTTCTCTGGTTCCTGAAGAGTGGTTTACCGATCAAGTGAGCTTTCCAGTACAGGTCAATAGGGCATCAAAGGCTGTTCGCAAAGGTAAAAAGAAGGCTAAAACCCGTGGTGTTATCCAAAAAGAGCAGGGGGGTGACTTTGTTTCGGTTAAGGTTTTTTACGGCACCAACCGGGCAGAGGAAAAGCCAAATGATCGGGGTGTTAAGCTGTTTGGAAACCAGCGGGGGCAACTTGAATTTGGGCATCTTTGGGTGAGTATTCCCCCCAACCATGCACCGGGTGAGATGGAAAGTCCGGATCTGATACGGTTTGAGTTCACCCAGGACCCCAGCAAACATGTGGTGTTACTCAAGGTTAAAAGCCTAAGCAAAGAAGCTTTTAAACAGTCGTTGACCAAGACTTTGGATGGCCAAAAAAAACGGGATATGCTTGTCTATGTCCATGGCTTTAATAATGGTTTTGAAGAAGCTGCCCGCCGAACCGCACAAATTACCTATGATCTGAATGCAGAAGGTATCTCGTTGGTTCCTGTTCTGTTTACTTGGCCTTCTGGTGATTCTGTTTCGCCATTACAGTACTCCTATGCCTGGACCAATAAGGATTGGTCTAAAGGGGACCTTGCAGAGTTTTTGCTTACCATTGCGCAGCGTGAAAAGGTCGATAACATCTACCTTTTAGCCCACAGTATGGGAACAAATCTGTTGGGTATGGCCTTGGAAAAAATTGAAGGTAAACTGAAAGAAAACACCAGACCCTTGTTTAATGAAATTGTTCTAGCAGCACCGGATATTGATGCAGGAACCTTCCAAAAAGAGATTGCCCCGGCCATGCGTCAGCTGGCTAAAAGAACCACGGTTTATGCTGCCAGTCAGGATATGGCGTTAAGAGTATCTAAAGAGTTTCACGGGGGGTTTCATCGTTTAGGGGACTCTAGTGAACCCATTGTGCCAGTCTCTGGCATTGATATGGTGGATGTCTCAAAGGTGAACGTGAGTGATATTGGGCACGGGTACTATGCTAAGATCCGCCAGCTATTAAAAGATATTCGGGGGGTCTTTCTCGGTAAGTCTGTATCAGAACGTGCCTTACAGCCGAGAGAGAGTGTGGATCAGCAGCGCTATTGGTCAATCCCTCAAGATCATCCTACGATTGGGCGTGCGCACCCTTAAGCAGGATGATGGACGTGTTGAGGGTGTGCAAGCTGCACACACCTAGCTGAGAATAAGGGCATATCTACGATGATTTGCGGCTCTGGCATTTAACTGAGATGATTCAATGTTGATGCGATGTAAGCGATGCATGCATCTGTCAAGAGCGTAAGCGCATATCCGCAGCGGTTGGCCGTGCTTTACTTGGTGGATGTGTGGTTAAAAGGTCTGTATGTCTGACCTGTTATTGGGAAATTAAATAATTCCAGCTGAGTGGGCATAAGCTGATAGTTCAAGGGCATTTTTTGCGTTCAATTTGAGCATTAAATGTCGTCTGTGGTTATCCACCGTTCTGGGGCTTAACTCCAAAAAGCGCGCAATCTCCTTACTGGAGTATCCTTCCGCCACAAGCTTTAATATTTGGCGTTCTCTAGGGGTTAAGGTGTCACTGCGTTTTTTGGTGGATTGATCTCCCTCTTGTTCATTCTGTAGAGATGCAAGCAGTGGATGGAGTTTTTTGGAGTAGTAGCGAGCCCCATTAAGGACTTTCTCAATAGCATCCAATAACTGTTGGTTCCCATCATCTTTGAGCACAATGGCATCTGCATTGGCGCGAGCAGCTTCCCGGATATTCTGTTCATTACTAAATGCTGTCAAAATGATGATATGTGCTTTGGGGCAGCTTCGACGAATTTCCCGAGCGACATCGGACCCAAACATTTTTGGCATGGAGAGATCCAGGATAAGCAATTGGGGTTGCTCTTTAATTGCAAGATCCCGCGCAGCAACACCATCCATGGCTTTGTACACCTGGATTTTAGGCCAACGGGTTTTGAGAAGTTGTTCAATACCATCACAAACAATTTCATGATCATCGGCGATCAAAGCGGTTTGAAGTGTGTGGGTCATAGCTAACCTCTAGATGCTTCACCAAAACGGAACAAGACCATACGTGCTTTACCGACAGATTTATACAGAGGATACACGCTCTGAGCTCTTTTTTCTCATATCTGTTAGTGTGGATTGAGTGATTTCCATTGCGACCTGAAGGTTTTTCATCATCTCTGTAAACTCATCTGTATCGATCCTAGGTCGCTCATGTGTGTGCAGGTAGGTGTTTAAGGTTTCAGCTGCCATCAATACGATAGAAAAACCATAGAGTCCTGCTACGCCTTTTATTTTGTGAATCTCGTCTTTGGCTGAGGGCCAATGTTGTTCAGTAAGAGATTGTTTAAATATGCTAAAACTGCTGTCTAAAGCCTGTTGACAGAGCTGGATAATATCCTGACTCTCTGTGCCTGCTGCCCTTTGAGTAATGCTTTCAAATAACTGGAAATCGACGGGGTTGTCTGTTGCCGTAATATGGGATGCTTGCGTGATGGGAGATGCGCCTTGCTGCGTGGATGCGGCCAGTAGAATGTCATCCAGTAGTTGTAAATCAATGGGTTTACCCAGAACATGGCTCATGCCAGCATCCAAACACTTAGTGATGACATCTTCCATTAGGTTGGCTGTCATGGCGACAATGGGTATGGCTGCTTTATGCTGATCTTTTAAAACACGGATGGCTTGGGTGGTACTTATACCATCCATCACAGGCATTCTTAGATCCATGAGAATCAGATCAAAATCCTCTTCTTGAAGGGTTTCAAGCGCCTCTTTTCCATTGGATGTGAGGGTCACTTGGTGTTTTCCCGCTTCTAACATCCCCAAAATAACCTGTTGGTTGGCATACATATCTTCAGCAACCAAAATACGTAGGGGCTGCGGTATCGGAGTATGCTTCTGCGTCTGTTGGATCTCTGTGGGAGCTTGGGTCAATGAAAGAGGCAGTGTGAACCAAAATAGACTTCCTTTTCCCTCTGTACTTTCAAAAAATATTTGGCCGTTCATCGCTGCCATCAGCTTTAAACAGATGGATAAACCAAGCCCAGCCCCTTCACGCGTACGTTGGCTGGACATATCGTGTTGGGCAAAGCTATCAAACAGATGTTTTTGGAAAGATTCTGGAATGCCGATACCGGTATCTTGAACTTTGGCGATAAATTGACCACGTGCTAGGTCTTTAGCTTCATAGCTTAAAAGGATTTTTACTTCACCTTGCTCTGTGAACTTGATGGCGTTACTGACCAGATTTAATAGAACCTGACGTAGACGGTCTTCATCTCCCAACAGCCAGTCCGGTATATCAGGGTCTATGTGTACGGAGAGCTTTAACCCTTTACGGTCGGCACGGGACATCTCTAATGAGATGACCCGGTCCACCATGTGTGAAGGGGAAAACGGGGCTGTATTGAGTTTAAGTTTACCAGCTTCAATACGTGAGAGATCCAACAGGTCATTGAGTAAAGTTAATAGATTTTGGCTTGAGCTGTAGAGAATTTCCATCTGGTGCCGTTGCTGCAGGTTCAATGTTGAGCGTAATAACAATTGAACCATGCCCAAGATACCATTCATGGGGGTACGGACTTCATGGCTGATCATCGCTAAAAAGTCACTTTTTGCCCGGTTAGCACGATCGGCTTCACGTTTGGCAATGAGCAGCTGTTCTTCGGCTTTTTTTCTTTGGCTAATATCATAGATCCAAACAATAAAGTGTGCCTGTTTACCCAGAGTTGTGGGGACGACAGAGACCAGACCATGAAAAAGGCTGGTTTGGCTGGTTTGTAAAATTAGATCATGATCTTGGATGAGTTGACCCTGTCGAGCCATATCAAAAAGTGCTTCTTGGTCATCTGAATTTTCAAAAAATTGAGCAATTGGAGCATCGGTTAACGGCTCCTGTTGCCAATGCAATAAATCACTGGCTCTGCGATTAGCTAGGGTAATCAAGTCATTAACAGGGTTCACAACCAACACTGCCACAGGGCTGGCTTCTAAAATACCTGTTAGGCGAGAGCGCTCTTCCCGTAGCGCATTGTGTTCCATACGTTCATGGCCAATACGGTTGGCCACGGCAAAGGCAAAAAGAAAGAGAGCAAGCGTTACCCCTAGAGGGACCATAAGATGGTCCCAACTTTGAACGCTCATAATGCCAGAACCGACCATGGCCGAGTAGAAACCAGTGACAAGAATTGGGATCCATCCTGCCAGATAGTGCCGTGAGTGATCCATACCTAACATGACTGCGCGTATGGCTACCCAGAAGATGACTAGCACACCTAAAGGCACGATAACCTGTAGAACACGCATGGCAGAGATGTAATCGATTAAAGAGAGTACGGCGGTTGCCAAAGCGGCATATTGAAAAAATTTTAAAGCCGTATCCAAACGCGGAAAATGCGTCTTTGTCGTTAGGAATACTCGGCTGAAATAGACAACGGAAGAAGATGTTAAACTCTGAATAACCCCCCACGAGAGAGAAAAGATGCCGCTATACTCTTCTAGCAGCATATTGTGGTAGCCCAGTTTCCAAAACTGATGCAGTAACCCCGTCATGGCAAATAGCAATAAAGACCAATAAGAGGGATCTCTGGCCATAAAAAAAAGCGCTAATTGGTAAGCAATAACGGCCAAAACAAATCCAAATAAAGTCCCATGAATAATGGTCCCTAGTAAGGTTTGATCCGCAAAATAGTCTGGTTCATACAGGTAGAGATATAATTTAATATTGGGTGATTGAATACGTACATAGTAAGTCATCACCTGTTGGGGGGGCAGTGTTATGTTATAGACAAAGTGTCGGTGTCGTTGGTCAACATCCCTCAGCAGTTTAGATGCATCTGATCTCTTTTCCACATATCGCCCCGTTTCAGCTTCAGGGGAAAAAAATGATAGATGATGAAGAGAGGTTTGTGCCAGCACAAGACGCCGATCAAGTGGCTTATTAGAAGAGTTTAACAGCGTGATTTTTCCCCAAATTGGGTAGCTCTTTCCAACAAATGAGGGAATTTTTTTCTTAGGGGAGAAAAAAGAGAGCGTGTTGTCCTGGTTGATAATCTCATCAATGGTTCGTTGTTGATTATCCTGCTCTTCAAACAGTAGTAGTTCATGTCCGAGTGAGATTCGGGGTAGGTTCTCATCAATGATTACGGTTGCAGCATGAGTTTTTAATGGTATGAATAATAATGTTAAAATGAAAAATAAGAGCATTTTATGGTAGGGGCGTCCGGCATATGTGCGTAGCTGATCCCATTTAAATCGTATGATTGAGCTGATCTTCAATCGGCGATTTGTTGTTTTCTGGGACACATTGAAGCTCCTGGTGCAGTATATAATGGTCTGTTGTGGAATTAAAAATTCAGCTATGTTAACAACCCTAATGGTTAGGTAAAGTCTATAAAGACCCCATAACACTTGTCCGTATGAATATGCGCAGGTTAAGGATTTTTACCTAGGTAGTTTAGATTAAGTTTATTGATGTATGATAGTTTTTTTATGCTAACCTTGGCAAGAGATCTACTTGAAAAAATATACGATATTGTGAATAATCACTTAGCTCTGCTCTCTCTTCACTGATTATTCTTCTTATGGGCACGACTCGTTCAATACCGAATGCAACAGGTAATTTTACCTAGGCAATCTCCCTATCTTCACGACTTGTAACTTCTGCGATACCATGTGGCGTCAACATCAATATGTTGACCTTCAACTAGATTTTTATACTCAGATGGTTATAGATCTCACCATTCTGGGGCTGGTATTTTACAGAGGACGTGCACCATGAGGCAGTTAACCTATTTTGAGACGCCTTTTAATGCGTTGCAACTATTAAGGGATGTCGTGCGTAGCAACCATAATAATTCCAGTCCGGTTGCATCTATCCATGTACAGTTGGACCCCACTTCAGATGATATTTATCTGTATACCAATGGCATGCTACTGGAAAAAGTAGTGGTTGGGCTAACCCGTTTAGTTCGCGAGAGTGTGGGCAACACTTCTCTTATTGTGATTGGGTGTCGGGATCTTGGCCAAAAGATGATGCTATGGGTTGAATCACGTCAGCCAGCAGGCAGCTATCCTGTCGATAAAACTTGTGATAACCCTTTTACATCAGAGTTTGGCAAAGACGATAACAGGTTGATAGAAGTTAAAAAAACCATTGAAGAGGATCTTCATGGCGCCCTCTCATTTGAATGCGATGGGGAGAGCAGTTTTTGTTTTTGGATGACATTAGAAAAAAAAAACATGAAATGTCTGTCTGAGATTATCTCTTCTACAGAAGGTTTGAGTGACCGTCTGTTTGGGAGAAACTGTGTGGCGTAAGCAAGCTACACAGTTATCCTGATTGTTGGGCATGAGGAGTTCTTGCTAATACCTCTATCCTTGCATAACAAGAACCACTTAGGGGTGTTTAAGGTGTGCCTTAAGGCTATGTATTGAGGTGTGGTAAAGGGATGTCAGGGACTCAAATTTTTTAACATCACCATCCCACCCTTTTTCTAAGAGTTCATTTTCCACGCTTTTAGCTTGTTGCCCTAAGCTGTGGAGCCCGATATTAAGTGCTCCACTGGCCAGATCGTGACAGCGTTGTCTTAGACTATGCGTATCTGCTTCTTCAATATCCTGGGCGATGTGAGAAAAAATCTGCTGTGCATTTTGTTCAAAAAGTTGTGTCAGCTCTTGCAGTTTGGTCGTGCCTAACAGCGCACGATCTTGCTCAATAAAGGGGATATCCAAAATCGTATGATCAGACAGGTTTTGTACGGGTAACGTTGCTGGAAGGTCACCTAAGGGATTGCCAAAATCATTTAAGATTTCTGTTAATGCTGTGTCACGAACGGGTTTGGCCAATACGCCGTTAAATCCTGCCTGTAAATAGTCTTGGCATCCATCAGGGTCCGTTTGGTTGGCGGTGTAGGCATAAACAGCAACTTGGGCTAACGTTGTGTCCGCTTGTTGGCGTAGCTTAGCCAAAACCTCAAATCCATCCATATCTGGCATACGAATATCTAAAAAAATTAGATCATACAGTTTGGTTTTTAATAACTGTAAAGCTTGGGTGCCATCATGTGCCAGTGTGACTTCATGGTTATGGCTTTTGAGCATACCCGCCAATACCTCTCGATTGATGGCTAAATCCTCTACCACCAAAATCTCTAAAGTTTGCTTATGTTCGGATGGTTTATGCCGGAAGTCTTGTTGAATGGATTGGCCGCGTAGGTAGGGCAGGTGGACGTAAAAACAGCTGCCGATATTAACCTGACTTTCCACGGAAATAACGCCATCCAGTGCTTGTACAATGCGTTGGGTAATGGCCAAGCCTAGCCCCATACCTTCTTGTCGACGGCGCGATGAGGGATCGGCCTGATGAAAAAGGGTAAAAATGCTCTCTATTTGATGAGGTTCAATACCGATACCACTATCTTCAACCTCAATTTTGAGAAGGGACCGCTGATGGTCATTATCCAAGTTGGCCCGAACATGAATATGCCCCTTGTGTGTAAACTTAATGGCATTGTTCAGTAGATTAAATAGGATCTGCCGCAACCGGTTTGCATCTCCTACCAACTCTTCCCCAGGGTGCAGATGAATTTCCGTGTGGAGTTGTAGCCCTTTTTCACGAATGCTTACCTCAAAACTATTGGTCACACCCTTAATGACCCGTAAGGGGGAAAATGGCTTGTTTTGTAACTGTGGGCGTCCCATTTCTAGTGCAGAAAAATTGAGGATATCATCGACCAGTGTTGTGAGTGTTTCTGCGGAATCTTCTATAATTTCATGTTTTTCTTGTGTGACTTTAGCATGGGGTTGGGTCTTGAGCAGCTGTATCATACCCAAAATACCATTCAATGGGCTGCGGATCTCATGGGTGACCATGGCTAAAAAATCGGTTTTAGCTCGGTTTGCCCGTTGGGCGGTATCATGGGCCTGTCGTAGGTCATGTTCACGTTTTTTGAGCTCAATGGTGCGTTGTGCAACCTGCTCCTCGAGAAGTTGATGCCGTTGACGGATGGTTTGCATCCGTAGTTGGTAGATGCCAAATAGAAGCAGCAAAAACGTCAGTACCATTATGCTTAAAAAGAGTTTTGTTTGCCACCAGGGGGGAAGGATTGTAATTCCTAAATTAACTTCATAAGGGCTCCAAACCCCATCAACATTGGTGGCTTTTACACGAAACTGGTAGGAACCTGGGTCAAGATGGGTATAGGTTGCCTGCCGATTTTTGGCATCTGTTTCAACCCATTGCTTATCTAAGCCTTCTAACGTGTAGGCATAACGAATCTTTTGTGGAGCGGTGTAATCCAACGCTGAAAAGGTGAAAGAAAAGGTGCTCTGTTCAGGGTTGAGCGTTACAGCGTCGGTATAGGTAATTGACCGGCCAAGAGGATGCCCAGGTCCAATCTCCACAGCTTGATTAAAGAGTTTAAAGTCGGTTAAAACCACATGGGGTTGTGCTTGAGAGCGTGGTTGTTTGTGGGGCAAAAAATGGTTAAAACCATTGCCACCCCCCATTAATAACGTTCCATCATTTAAGCTGAGTGCAGCGTGTCTGTAGAACTGTAACCCCTGAACGCCCTGGCTCTCATCATAGCGGCGTATCTCCCCTGTTTGAGGATGATAGCTGGCTAACCCCTGGTCGGTGCCAAGCCAGAGTTTTCCTGTACTATCCTGCTGTATAGATTGAATAAGGTTACTTGGTATCCCGTCAGATTGGGCAATGTTGCGTATACGCCCCTGTTTGGGGTCAAACAGATCTAACCCTTGGTTGGTTGCCAGCCAAAACCGACCCTGCTGATCTTCAAATATTGTTCGGATTAAATGGCTGCTGATGGATGTTGGGTCTTTGGGGTTGTGTAAAAAACGGGTAATTTGATTGGTCGTTGGATTATAGCGATTAACCCCATTTTCAGTGGCGGCCCATAAAATACCATTTTTGTCGATCATAAGATCATTCAACCAATCAAAGGAGGTACCTAACGTGCCATGTTCTCGAATGGTTGTAGCATGCCCACTATGGCCATCAATGCGTGTGAGCCCGCCTGCTTTACTACCCAGCCAAACCGTACCATCATCACCAACAGCCAGGGCTTGTATAAAGTTATCCGCCAGCTTTCTGTAGGGCGACTTGGCACCATCCCAATAGTGAATGGGGGGTTGATGATCAGCTGGAATTTTTTGTAGACCCGCTTGGGAGGCAACCCACAGGTTGCCGGTGCTATCTGAAGTGATATGGGTAATCTGAATGGCGTGGTTGGGTTGCTCTAGGTTCCAATTCAGAGGGTAGTCCAGAGCCTTACCTGTTTGTAAGTCAAATCGTTGTAATCCTTTTTCTGAACCTACCCAGATATTGCCTTGATGATCTTGATGCAGGGCATAGATCAAGTTGCTATTTAAACTGTCGATCTGATAAGGATTATGAAAAAAATGACGGAAGCTCAGGCGGTTAGGTTGGTAGTGATCAACGCCATTTTCCGTAGCCAACCAGACACCACCATCCCGATCTTTAAACACTTTCCATAACACACTGGCACTGACACCGCTGGGTCGATCAGGATCAGCCTTAATGGTCCGACGTTGGCCCTGCTCAATATCCAGAATATCTAAGCCAGCATTACCGCCCATCCATAGTTTTCCGGGGGATATTTCACTGCCTGGATCCAGGAAGGAACCCCGATAGTTGGCGCGTTGCTCTGTGGTGATATGTCTTAATTTTAGGGTTTTTAAGTGAATGGCATCCATCCCAGAGAGTGTTGAGACCAGTAGGCTCTCATCTGAGTGGTTGTAGAGGCTGGTAACAATATTATTTTGCAGGGATGTTGGATCGTTAGCATCATGTCGAAAGTGTAGAGCTCGCCCTGTTTTGGGGTCTAGCCGGTTCACACCACCCTCAATAAAGGCCACCCAGATCATGCCTTGCTGATCCTCAAGCAGATGCATAGCCGGTTTATTGCTTATACTATGGGGATTGGTTGGATCGGCAAGGTAGCGCGTCACCTGTAAGGTTAATGGGGCAATGTGGTTGATGCCCTGATCGGTCGCAATCCAAATTCCACCATGGCGATCTTCCATAATATGCCAAATATTGTTATGGCTGATGCTGGTTGGGTCTTCAGGATTATGTTGTAGATGTACAAACGTTTCTGTTGATGGATCAAACCGTGAGACGCCATGCCCCCAGTAGCCAATCCATAAATGGCCAGTTTTTGAGGAGGTCATGCTCCATATATAGTTACCTGCTAGCGTGTTGATGTTATCTGGCTGGTGACTGTAGGTTCGGAACGTATGGCCATCATAACGATTTAAGCCGTTTAAGGTACCAAACCATAGAAACCCTTTGGTGTCCTGAACAATATCTGTGATCTCATTGTTGGAGAGCCCATGCTCACTTCTTATGTGGTTAAACTTGGGCTCAATCACCAAGCCATCTGCCAGGCTGTGGTGTGGGTAAAAAGAGCTTAGCCACGGTAGCAGTATGATCCATAGGGCCTTATGTAAACGGTGAGTCACGATGAGGTTACGTCTGCACAAAACATAAATCCACTTCCCCTTATGGTTGTAATGAGGGAGGGCTGGTCTGGATTCGGTTCTATTTTTCGGCGCAGGCGGGTGATGATAGAGTCTATGGAGCGATCCAGAACATCCTGATCACCGCGCCCCGTTAGAATAAGAAGTCGTTCCCGAGAGAGGCAAATGTGTGGATGTTCAGTAAAAACCTTTAAAATTTCAACCTCTTTTTGGGTGATGGGGCAGGGGTCTCCTTGGGGGGAGGTCAGTTTGGCTCCTGTGAGATCAAAAACCCAGCCAGAGAAAAACAAACGGTTTGGGCGTATCGCTTGGTGGGCACGGTAGGCGTGCACTCTTTGCCGTAGTTTATCAAGCATTAGGCAGAGGGCTTGTAAATCTACAGGCTTGGTCAGGTAGTGATCTGCCCCTAGTTTCAGGCCACGTAATACATCAGACTGGCTGTTGAGGCTGGTGATGATGATCAAACCGACGTCCAACTGCTTTTGTACCTGTTTGGCAAAAGAGAAGCCTGAACCATCTGGTAATTTAAGGTCCAATAAAACCAGTTCTGGATTGAAGTACCGGTAAAGGTCAAAGGCACCCTCTAAAGTATCTGCCACTTCTATTTCATACGGCTTATCTTGCAAATGACTTAAAAGTCGATTGCGTGCCACAGGTTCATCTTCTACCAGTAGGAGTTTGGTTTTCATGAAGCAGACTCTCCGGTACTAAATAGCCATAAGGCAGCTGAATGACATCACCTTATTTATGGGATAGATGGCCGCATTGTAAATGTTTTTCCAGTGTAAATTTGCACTAAATTATGGTGAAGGCTAAGGCTATAAATTGAAAACTCATTAATAATAAGTGGTTGTCGAGTGTTTAGGTGGGTTTTGTCTGGTTGTTATGTCTATAGATATTGCAGGAACAGAAAAAAGTAAAATTCCCCTCTCTTAAAAAATAACAGTTTATAGATGGGCCTGATAATAAAATAAATAGCAGAAATAGAGCAGATAAATAATATTGGTTATATATTAGATGCCTTTTGTAAGCATATGTTGCCTAACCTACTATAAAAAAAGCGAATTGACACGCGTTTGGCACAATAATCTTGACGATGTTCTATATACTAAAAGATGGGTTGAAAAAGCTATTCATCAAGCTTCGTAAAACCGGTAAGACTTCGGGTTGTGTCTGTTCATGGGGTTAATGGTGTTTAGGCCTGGGTTCTTAAGCGTGCATATTCTTTGCAAGGTGATGAAATAGAGGTAAATATTAAAATTTATAGCCAGGGTCGTTGTGATGATCTGTTGTTTTATAATAGACCGCTAAAAACTTAGTTGTTTAGCGGGCTGTTCAAGGTTTTAAAATCTTGATTTTACAAAATCTTACGAATGATAAACTGCATTTTCATTTCCGTGTGATTACACGGTTGTTCTGATATGATGAAAAGTGGCCGATTTTTAAAAGTAGGTTGTCGTTAAAGTGGCTCAATCGTTGGATAGGTTTGGGTTGTTATTTTCTTATAGTTAGGTGGCGCGCACATGAAAGACGAAATGTACATCGAAGGTATCGGGGAAATTGGTTTTCATCTGGGCATGATTCGTATGAATCTCATGGGCTTGGATCTATCGGAAAAAGATGAAAATGGAAACCCCACACCTGTGGTTCAGCAGCAGGCCGTTATGTCGCTACGTGGTTTTTTAGTCTCTTTAGCGGCCATGGAAAATATGGTGGATAAGCTGGTCGACGCAGGTGTGCTGAAGCGTCGTGATCAGGATGGTGGCGCTGTGCTTACCCCTGCGGTACCGGAAGCACCAGATGTTGTAACGTCTCCCGGCGAAAAGTGACCCATTACACAGGTGTCCGTCTGTTTGGCAGAGCATGTTGGTTATCTGTGTTAAGGATTTTCAGCCGTTGAGTGTGGCAAAGCTCGACAGGTTGAAAACAATGGCATTCCCCAGGATGCACCATGTTGGTGTCTCCCGATGCAAAAGGTTCGCATCATGAAAAAGCTCAAGTCACCGACTAAAGTAGAAGGGTTCTTCCCAGAGCGCTTCGAAATTGAGCCCCTTGAAGATCGCATTATGCTTTCGGCTGACCCTATGGTTGGTCCGCTGGACGGCATTAACCTGGAGGAGGTGTTTGATCCCCAGGAACAGGCGGTCGAAGAGTTTCAGGTGCAACTGGAGGAGGGGCAGGCGTTAGCAGCCCCTGGAAGCTTTTATGGGGGGGACCCTCTCCAGGGTCAAATGCCTTCAGATCTATTTGGTGGGTTTAATGATGAAGGGGTCTGGTCTGTTGGTAACGTGCCCTTGGATGAGACCCAAGTGTTGCAAGATCTGCTGGGTTTGGGTTCTGCTGGTGGCCTGTACGATTTCTCCGCCATTTCTGGTGATTTGACATTTTTGATCGATACCACGGGCAATGTGCAGGTTTCATTCAACGAAGGGGATGAGAGCTGGTCATTGACCGATGCCCACACCTTGATCGGTGGCCGTGGCAATGATCTGTTTCAGTTTGCTGAGGATTATGCCACAGACGTTTCCGTCTTTGGTGGTGAGGGTTGGGATGAGCTTAAGGTAGAAGGTGGCGACAGTGATTGGGTGGTGGATGGTATCGGCAGTGGCCGGGTAGGGGATCTGACCTTTGAGGGGTTTGAAGATCTGACCGGCGGGGCTGATAGTGAAGATGAGTTTTTGTTTGAGGCTTCGGGCTCTCTGCAAGGTCGTATTGAAGGGGGGGATCGAGGGTTTGATACGCTGGTGGTGGGGGAAGGTTCCTATGATCGTGTCTCCTTTACGGCTTTTAGCCCCGACGCCGGCACAGTAACCCGTGGTGTGGATGTCATCACCTATTCAGGTCTGGAGCCTATCGATGACCTGACTGAAGCCACCCATAAAGTTGTTAATATGAGCAGTGGTGATGATCACGACGCCACGCTCTCTATGAATGATGCTGGTAACCTGGTTCTGGATGGCAGCACTTTTGAAGGCATTACCATCTACAATTTGGATGAGTCTTTAACCATCCAAGGGTTGGGGGGGCAGGATAGTCTGACCCTAAGCTCACTGGATATGGGTCAGACAGACCTGATTGTTGATGCTGAAATAATAACGGTTTCTAGTGATGCCATTATTACCAGTGATGCGGATATTACGTTGGCTGCCAGTGTCACCAACGCTGTTGATGATGTCGCCAGTGCAGATTTAAGCATCAGTGCCGATGTAGATTTAACGGCTCAGGTTGCCATTTATGGATCATTGGATGTGGTTGGCCATGTCACCATCTCCTCGACCGTGGCCAATACCATTGAGCTGGAGGGGGGCACCTTAACACCTGCGGCTACCATTGATTCGGTCTCACTCTCTCGGGCTTTGATTGGAGATGGCGCAAGCATTAGTGCGGAAAGCCTGCACCTTTCAGCAACCACAGAGACCCTGCTTAAGGTGATCAGTGAAGGCTTGTTTGTCTTTGGTTCCATTGATGTCGATAGTAGCCAGACAACCCAGGCTGGTATTGCGGGGGGGGCGACGCTAGCCATTGGCAGTTCTACCATTCCAGGTAGTGAAACTGCCAGTATTAAGGTCGAAGCGACCGATGCGACCGATGTTGCCACCACAGCGGCTGTTGTGGATTCGGAAATTGTCGATGAAATGACCGAAGCCATTGGTGTGGATGGATTGTTGGACTTTGACCTGCTGCTGGGCAGTGTGGATATCGGGCGACAGACAGAGGCTTATATTGGTGATGGTACGGAACAGGTGTTAATCACTGGGTCCGGGGGTACAGGTAGCCGTACAGGGCAGGTCTCCGTCTCTGCCACCAGTCAAGATCTGGAGAGTGAAAGTACGCCAGGTCTGAACAGTTCTGTCACCGCCAACATGTTGGGGGTACAAACCAATACGGTTCATGAGGTGGTTTCGGCAACCGTGCATATGGCGGATATGGAACTTGATACCCTGGATATTACGGCAATCAGTGATAGTACCGTTTCAGCAGACGCCAAGGTTTCCCAAAATGTGGTCACAGGTTCCACCTCTGCCAGTTTAGTGGCGAGCAGTGTTGATGCCGTTGCCAGCGATGGTTCCACAGGGGTGATCTTAACTGCCAGTGATCGTAGCCACTACAGCGCCACCGCCAATGATCTACAGGCAGATGCTACAGGCCCGTTTGATGGGTTGACCCTCGGTAAATCTCTGGCCATTAACAGCATCGATAAAGATACCAGTGCCACCATAACGGGTGAGAGTACCACCATTGATGTTGCCGGTGGTGTGGTCTCTGTCTCTGCCGATAACAGCACCACGGTAACTGCAGACTCTACAGCAGAGTCAACCATTACCATGGAGGATGGTGGAACCGGCGTAGCGGTGGGTGGTAACTATGTGGGCAACCAGGTTTTAGGGGATGTCGAGGCGGGTATTGCTGACGCTACCGTCACCACCAGTGGCGCAACTGGGGATGTCACCATCTCTGCCAGTAATGATGCGGTTATTACCGCCAATGCCCTTTCTGGTACCACGGTTGAAGGTGCTGATGACGCGGTGGCTGCAGGTATTGCCATTGCGTTTAATGCCATCGGTTGGGCGCTGGATAGTTTGGTGGGATCCACGGTTGATACCCTGTTGGGGACCGAGTTGGGTTTGACCGAACAGCAGAGCACAACCACCGCTTTTCTAACAGACGCCACAACCATAGCCAGTGGTGATCTATCTGTAACCGCACAGAACCAAGCACAAATCAGTGCCAGCATTAGCAATGAGGTTTCAGCCGGTGGAGAAGCTTCCGGCGTGGCCGCAGCGGGACTATTGGCCAATAACCGGGTTAGTTCTCTGACCAAAGCCAGCGTCAGTCGTATGGACCTGGATGATTATGCGGTCCAGGCCGATGGCACAGTTACCGTTTCTGCGACCGATCGTGCGGGGGTGGAGGCCGATTCCGTTATTGTCGCACCGGGAGAGGGTGGGTCGGTTTCGGCTGGGGCCATCTTCTCAGTCAACGATGTACGCGGTGGGGCCAGTAGTTTTGTTGATGATGTCAATCTGACCAGTGGGGCGTTGGTGGTTACGGCCGATGAGCGGGCCACCATTACAGCCAATGTTAATAGTAACGATGCGGGTGGGGGGTATGGTGAGAGTTCCGACATCGCCATTAATGGAGCCGTCTCTACCAACGTGGTCTTAAACAGTGCCAAAGCCTATGTGGTCGATAGCCAGATCCTTACCTCCCTTGCGGATGTACAGGTTGAGGCGAGCAACACCGGTACCATTACCGCCACCACAGCCAGTGGTGCCGCCAGTGGCGGTGTGGGCATTGGTGGGACGTTGGCGTTTAATAGCATGGGTTGGGAAGCCCAAGACATCTTCAGTAATGCCCTTGACACATTGATTGGTGATACCGCTTTAGGTGATGCCGATACCTCAGAGGTGCTGGCTTATATTTTGGATAGTGATGTCGATGCCGCTGGTGCCATCTCTGTTACGGCCAATGCCGAAGCAACGATCCATGCTGAGGTTCGTAATCTGACCGGGGAAGACACCGAAGCGGTTGTTGAAGCGGATGAAGAGGTTGTCGACGAGGAAGAGCCTGCTGAAGAAGAAGCGGATGGTACAAGCTTT
Organism: Magnetococcus sp. PR-3; assembly: GCF_036689865.1. Classification (NCBI taxonomy): domain Bacteria; kingdom Pseudomonadati; phylum Pseudomonadota; class Magnetococcia; order Magnetococcales; family Magnetococcaceae; genus Magnetococcus; species Magnetococcus organivorans. The sequence continues at coordinate 51,287 of NZ_JBAHUQ010000025.1, read as the reverse complement.
GGTCTTGGTTTTGTACTCACCAGTAACTTGGTTAACAGCCGTGCCAGTGCGTACATTCAATCCACCGGCGTGGAGCCTATCACCCTGGTCAGTAACGATGGTGGTGTGACGGTCGCGGCCAATAATCTTTCCGAGATTATCTCCACCGGTTCAATCACCGTTTCCAGCACCTCCACGAGTGCCGTGGCTGTTAGTGCTCTCCTGGTACGCAACGATGTACGTAGTGAAGTCTCCGCGACTATTGATGATAGCGATGTTGAGGCGGCAGGTAGTGTTACCGTGCAGGCGTTGGAGAGTGCGGTTATTGAGGCAGAAGAGGTTGGGGCTATTACCATAGCGCCTGCTGAGGAAGAGGAGGAGGAAGATCCTGTTGAAGATCCGACTTCTGATAGCGAAGGAAGTAGTGATTTTTCCTTAGCCGCCAGCGGTGTCATTGCCACCAACAATGTTCTGAGTTCTGCGACCGCCACCATAACCGATAGCACCATTACCACCACCAATGTGGGTGATGTGGTGATCGATGCGCAGAGCAGCAGCACCATTACCGCAACAACTTCCAGTGAAATTAGTTCGACCGGCACCTCCATTGGTGTGGTCATGGCGTTTAACACCATCGGGTGGGAAGCGCAAAATATTCTATTTAATACCGTGGATGCCCTTTTGGGTACCGAGATTGGGGATGGCCAGCCCATGGTGGTGCACGCCTACGCCACCAATACGGAGATTGATGCCGCAGGTGACATCTCCATAACGGCGGATCTTACGGCAACCATTACAGCCATCATCAGCTCTACCATTGAAGTAGAAGCCCCCGAAGGTACGGCATCGGTCTCCATTGCGCCTGTTATTGCTATGAACAAGCTCAATGTGGATACCCAAGCTTATTTAAGTGAAACTATTTCTGTGGCTTCCAGTGCGGGTGATCTAACCATTTCAGCCAAAGAAGCGGCCGATATTGACACCAATGTACTCTCTGGTGCGGTAAGTGCCAGTGGTGGTGAGGAGGATATGGGGGTCTCGCTCTCCATGAGTTTCTCCCGGAATGAGATCCAAAGCGATCTTGCCGCCCACATGAGCAATGTGTTGGATCTGGATCTTACCGATGGCTCCTTGAAAGTAGAAACCAGTAAAGCTTCTCAAATTGAGTCCCTTGGTGCAGCCACGGCGGTCTCTGGCGGAAGTGCGGCATCTGGCGGCGGTATTATGGCTTTTAATACCATCCTTGGTGATAACGATGCCTTCATCCGTGGCTCTGTACTCTCGGTGGGTGCGGTAACGGCGGGCAAGGGGAATCTTGAGGTCCTGGTTGGTAACGATACCCGTATTAATGCCAATGTCCGGGCCGATGCCCAGGCGAATGGGGCCAGCAGCGGGACCGCTGTTGGTTTGACCGTGGCCTTTAATGCCATCGGTTGGGCGCTGGATAATCTGTTGGGTGCCACCATTGATACCATGTTGGGTACCGAGCTAGGGCTAACCGCTGGAGCTTCAGACAACACCGCCACCATCACCGATAGCCGGATGGTGGCTGGGGGGGATGTCACGGTGGATGCCACCTCAACCGCCCTAATCAATGCCACCGCGGCTACTGGTGCTTCTGCCGGGGGTGACGCCAGTGTGGCCGTGGCGGGTCTACTGGCCAGTAACCGTCTAAGTAGCTTAATGCAATCCTCTATTACCGGTAGCTCTACCCATAATACCCTGCATGCAGAAGGTACCGTCACCGTCTCTTCAGCGGATGAGGTCGGGATCTACTCCAATACCTTGATTGAAGCACCAGCTCTTGAAGAGGTCGAAGAGGAAGAGACTGAGGACGAGGAGGGGAACTTCTATGATGGTCATGTGGCCGTTCTTAAAGATGAAATTGCAAGCCTGATTGCGGCTGTGGACTATGAGTCAGCTAGTGGGGAGCAGACCCTCACCCTACATGACAAAGTCCTGGTGGCAGAGGATCATGAAGCCGGCGGTACGGCAGGTACCGTCTATAAGTATATGGGCCCTGGTGAGACCCTGGATCTAAGTGAGCAAGATTATGAGGATATGGGCTACTGGATTGAAGATGATACCAGCCACCTGGATCCGTTTGAGCTGGCGGCACCCCTGTTGGAAGATCCCTCGGAAGAGCCTGCTGCTGAGGCGCAGCCCGAGGTTGATCCTGACGCTGACCCAGATGCCGGTACAGACACAGAGGAAGAAGCCGCTGGTGGTGCAACCTCTGTAGGGTTTGCCTTTGCGGTGAACGATGCACGGGGAGGCGCCAAAAGCTTTGTACAAGCGCTGACCATTACAGCGGGTGCCTTAACCGTTGAAAGTGAAGAGAGTGCCACGGTTAAAGCATTGGTCGATAGCAGTAGTACAGGTGGTTTTGGTGAAGGATCTTCCCTAAGTATTACAGGATCTATTGCCACCAACGTTGTTCAAAACTCAGCATTGGCTTATGTGCAGGATAGTGATGTAACGACCTCGATAGCTGATGTCACCGTGCAGGCCACTAATAGTGGCTTGGTGGATGCCAATACCATGAGTGGGGGGAGTAGTGACAGTACCTCTATCTCCGCAACACTGGCTTTTAACTCCATTGGTTGGGAAACCCAAAATATCTTTGCCAATGCGGTGGACACCATGTTGGGTAGTGACATTTTGGGGGATGAAAAGACCTCTCTTGTCACCGCCTATATTCTGGATAGTGATGTCGCAGCCCAGGGCAGTATAAAAGTACTGGCAGACTCCACTGCCCGTGTACAGTCCATGACCTCCAATGAATCGGCTGCAGAGGCCGAAGCTGAGAACGAAAAATCGACAGATGCTGCGGGTGCGGATACCACCTCTACCGACCAAGCCTCTGCCCTGGCGATGGGCTTTGTGCTCAGTAGCAATATGGTCAATAGCAAGAGCACCGCTTATATCCAATCGAGCAGCAACGATGCTTTGTCTCTTTCCACTGTGGAAGGTGAGGTGTTGGTACAGGCTAAAGATGTGGCGGAAATTTTGGCCAATGCCAAAATTGAGGTCGTGGCATCCGCGCAATCTTCTACCGTCTCTGCAGGGGATGATGAGGGGGGGGGCTTTGTTGACGGCCTGATCGGTGCGGCGCTGACTGAAATTGAAAAAATTGACTACACCGACCGTTCGGGTGAGGTGACTGTCAAGGTCAATGATCTGGTCTATGTGGATGATGTGGATTACAGCAGCAATGAAGAGCCTGATGAGTTGACGGAAGGTGACCGGGTCGAGCTGGCTTTTGACATAGGCGGTGGAGAAGCCGGAGATGTCTATGAGTACATTGGCGAAGATCTGGTGGATGGGGTGGATCTGGATACTCAAACCTATTCCGATGGCTCAAATTGGCGATTGTTGTTGGGAGATGCTGGGCAGAGTTACCGCTTTATCGGTTTAGGGGACGGCCTGTCAGAGACCATTGATTTAACCACAGAGGATTTTACCGACCGCCTGCGCTGGTTCAACATTGCAGATGTAGAGAACGTCCTTAGCTATCTCCCCAGTCTGGATAGTTCAGCTTCCAAGGCTTCTGGCGTTGGTGGTTTGATGGTGCGCAACGATGTTCGCAGTGATGTGGATGCCCATATTGATACGGTAGAGATCAATGCTGGGGGGGATGTTTCGGTTAAAGCTTATGAAACAGCCACCATCCAAGCGCAGGATATTAGTGAAGTCACCGCTAGCCCTGGTGGGCTTAAAGGCAGCTCTACATCCATGGCGGTGGGGGCGGTTATTGCCACCAACAATGTGCTTAGTGGTGCCGAAGCGTATGTCATTGATAGCAGCATCATCACCAAAGAGAGTGGCGATGTTGAGGTCCATGCTGAGAACACCTCGAGAATTAAAGCCTCGGTTGATAGCGCCCTGACTTCGGGCCAGGCTTCTGTTGGGGTGGTGTTGGCCTTTAATACGGTTGGGTGGGAAGCACAAAATATCTTCTATAACAGTGCCGATGCTCTTTTTGGAACCAGTATTGGAGATGCCCAACCTGCAACGGTCAAAGCCTATACGGAACGGACAGATATTTTTGCCGCGGGCGATATTCAGGTAACCGCTGATTTTGATGGTGATATCGATGCCAATATTGTCAATTCAGCACTGAGTTTAAGCCTTAGTAGTGATAGCAAAGCGACCAGCATTAGTGTGGCGCCTGTGATCACCATGAACAAGATCAATGTGGATGTGGAAGCCTATTTGGGAGATGCAACCACCATACAGGCCAAAGCTGGTGATATCACCGTTAAAGCAACGGATGATACCGCCATAGTCTCTGAAGTCTCTGCCAGTGCCATCGGTGTTTCCGGATCATTGGGGGGCAACAGTATGGCCATTTCGGTGGCCTTAAGCTCAGCCCGGAATGAAATTCTTAGTGATGTTGAAGCCTCCATTACAAGTATCAGTCAGGTGGAGTTGTTGGATGGGGACCTGACGGTTGCCACCAGTAAAAGTGGGGTGGTGGATGCTGTCGGTTCTGCAACGGCATTGGCCATTGCGGCCTCTGCTCAAGGTGGTACGGCCGTCGCAGGCGGCGGGGTGCTGGCTTTCAATAATATTCTGGGTAACAACGATGCCACCATCTCCAACAGTACAGTCACCGCGGGTGATTTAACGGGCGAAGGTGGGGATGTCTCGGTCACCACGGAAAACAGTGCCAGTATTGATGCAGAGTTAAAATCTCTCTCTATTGCTGTCTCGCTGGGTGCTGGTAAGACCAGCCCGGGGGTTGCCTTTGGGCTTTCGGTTGCCCGGAATATCATCGGTGCGGCAGCTAAGGATGCCGATGCCGACTATGATACGGAAAAAGCTGATCTGGTCACGTTGGAAAATGGTACGCGTATTGAGGTGGTTAGCGGGGCGCTACGCGGTGATGTCTATGAATATATTGGTGAGGATTTTAGCGCTGAAGAGGGTGAGATTATTGACCTGAATGCCATGAACTTTGGCGATTCAGAGTCCTGGCAGCGTGTGGACATCAGTGACCGTGCGACTTCGGTTACGGCCACAACCAAAGGAAGTAGCATCCATGCGGATGGCACCCTTACCTTAGATGCCCGTTCAACCGCTTCGATTGATGCGGTTGTCTTGGCGGGCTCTGTTGCGGTAGCGGGTAGTGGTAAAACCGCCATTGGTGTCAGTGCCAGTGGTGTGTTCAGTGAAAACCGTATTCGCACGGATGTGAAAGCTTATATGGATGGGGATGGCGCTGAGGGCATCTCAGCGGGGGCGATCTCCATTAGTGCCGATGACACCAGCTCCATTAATAGTGTTGCCGGGGCTGCCTCTGTGGCGGCAGCGATCGCTGGTCAGTCAGGTTATGCGGTCTCTATTGGTCTCTCTTTGGCGTTTAACAGCATTGATAGTGATGTGGTGGCCTATATGGCCAACGCCGACACGGGGGTGGATGTTACCGCAGGTGGTTTAAGTATCTCAGCCACCAGTCGTGGTGTGCCCCTGTTTGATATTGATCTGGATGAGGTGAGCTTTGATGCAGATAGTCTGGATGATCTGGCCGATCAGGAGGAGGATAACCCCAATGATCCTAACAGTGATGCCGACGATTCGGATGATCCCACAGATGATGCCGTTGATGAAGCGCAGGTGGATGCCGATGCCGATGCATTAATTATGGCACAGCTAACCTCGGCTATGGCTGAGGGTGGGATTACCCTTTCCGACAAAAACAGTGTCTCAGGCGGCTGGATGTTCTCCTCTAATGAAGGGGAGCAGGAGGTCGCCAACGGTAGCACGGTACGGGTTATGGGGGGGCATGAGGCGGGTGGTTTTAGCAATGTTGTTTATCACTTTATTGGGGGGGATGCGGATACAGAGGAGAGCGTAGACCTGGGTGAAGAGGATTACAGCGACAGCAGCCGTTGGAAGATCGACCCGGTAAAATACAAGCTTTCCTCTCTGGATGAAGGTGATGCTTGGCTCTTTACCGATGGCGATGGCACCACCTATACCTTAAAGCGCTTTGGGCAGACCATTTCGGTCTCCCGCAATAATATTAACGCCGTTTCTGCAGCAGCCTCTCTGGCCATTGGTGTTGCAGGGCAAACAGGTCTGGCTGTTAGTGGTGCGGGCGCTGTTGCCATTAATGAGCTTAGTGGCCATACGGACAGCTATATTTTGGATAGCCACATCACCACCACAGGTGATGTGGATCTGGATGCCCGCAGTGAGTCATCCATCTCTTCGACGGTCATTGCCGCGTCGGCTGCCATTGGGGGTGGGGGGAGTACCGGTGTTGGAGCCTCCTTGGGTATTGCCGTGGCCAAAAACCTGATTGGTCAAAGTGGTCAGGCGACGGTGCAGGCGTATTTAGAAGACAGCAGCCTGACAGCGGGTGGTGCACTGAGCCAAACAGCCATTGTTGAGCAGGATATCAACGCCCTGGTCTTTGCCGGTTCGGCTGCCATTGCCGCTGGGGGTAGTACCGGTGTTGGGGTAAGTGGTTCAGGGGTCTGGGCTGAGAACGTTATGGGTGTGGAGGTCAATGCCTCCATCACCGGCGATGGTGAGCATGGGATCCAGGCTGAAGGGGTCACACTGACGGTTACAGATGACTCTTTAATCTCATCCAAAGCGGCGGCTGCTTCATTGGCGGCTGCATTTGGAGGATCTACAGGTGTGGCCATTTCTGTGGGGATCTCTTTAGCCCGCAACACCATTGAAAATGATCTGCAAGTCTCCATTGTTAATGTTGATGATGGGCTAAATGCGGGTGATGGTGACCTGATTTTGGATGTGCAGGAGACTGCTGAAATTCAGGCCATTTCCGCAGCGGCCTCGGTTGCTCTGGGGTTTGGTGGGGCAACTGGTGTGGGGTTAAGTGGCGCCGGGGCAGATGCGGTCAATATTATCCAGACCGATGTGAACGCCTTTGTCGATGGTTCGGTGCTGATCAGTCAAAAAAATGTGGTACTCAATGCGCAAAACAGTGCGGAGATTGATGCCCTCGTTGCAACCGCATCCTTTGCGGCCTCCATCGGTGGCTCAGCGGGTATTGGTGCTTCCATTGGTGTCTCGCTGGCCCGTAACTTTATTGGTTATGACCCGTATGAGAGTTCCGAAATCCACACCTATGATACCGATGACTTGACCACGCCAGACTCCATCAGCAACGGGGAAATTGTTTTTATTGGGGATAACTTCGGCCAGCGGGAAGGGGAGTATTACCGCTACATTGGTGATGAGCTAAGCAATACCAAAGGCGCAGAGTTCTTCTACTACCAAGATTTTGCTGATCACACCAAATGGGAACAGGTACTAGGTAAGGGTTCAGCTGAGACCCAAGCCCGCATAACGGCTTCAAGCGTTGTAGCGGGTGGGGATCTAACCCTAACGGCTGATGCTCAACAGGCTATTGATTCCACCGTATTCTCTGGTTCTGCGGCGATGGCGGGCGGCGGTACAGCTGGCGTTGCTGTCGCTGGAGCTGGGGTGAGTGCAGAAAACCGAATTGCAGCCCAAGTTAAAAGTTCTATTACCGACACGCTGGATGATGGTATCCGGGTTATCGGCAATGTAGCACTCAGCGCGACAGATAATTCCACCATTGATTCAGATGCGCAGGCGGCCTCGGTGGCCTTCTCCTTTGGGACGGCTGCGGTGTCAGTGGCTATCGGTGTCTCTTTGTCTGAAAATGCCATTGATAATGTGGTGGATACCACCCTAAGTAATGTGGATCTGATCGCTGGGGGTGATGTTACTTTAACCTCCAGTGAATCTGCTGCCATTGATGCGACCTCTCAGGTTGCTGCCATAGCAGCGGCTGCCGGACTTGGCGGTGCCATTGCCGGAGGTGGGGCCGATGCTGAAAGTAGTATCAGTGGTGAGATTACAGCAGATATTACCGGCAGCGATCTAACCGTTGGCGGTGTTTTATCTTTGGCTGCACAGAACAAGGCGGTTGCTGATGCAGATGTGGCGGCGGTATCCGCAGCGCTGGGTCTGGTCGGGGCAGCAGCGTCCGGTACGGTGGCGACGGTCTCCATTAATGAGGATGTCAATGCTGGCATAAGCGAATCCAACATCAAAGCGGGTGAGGTCTCCATTACCGCTGAAGATCGTATGATTGCCGATACCCAAACGGTGGCCATTAGCGTCAGCAGTGGTGCCGCCATGGGTATGTCGGTCTCTACCGTTGTGGGTCGTTCCGATGTTGGGGCGCACCTGGGGGATGGTGTGGATCTGGAGGCAGGCATTCTACGCATTGTGGCGGAGAGTGAAAACAGCCTCTATATGGAATCCAACGCGGCCAGTGGTGGTGTTTTTGCCGGTATTGCGGGTGCGTTCTCAAGCCTTAATTTGGTTGGGGATTCGGTGGCAGGTTTGGGGGATAACACCAGCGTCAACGTCGATAGTATGGAGATCCGTGCCAAACGTGATCAGGATTTCGACAGTAAGGCCTTGAATCTGGCTGTGGGGGCATTTGCCGGAAGTGGCGCTTATGTCGAGAATAATCTGAATACTGGCTCCGATGTCATCATTGGCGATAACAGTACGGTGGAGGCCGGTAGTATTGTCATTACCGCCACCAACAAAGCGGTTAAAGAGAAGTACGCCAACAGTAACAATATCTACTCGGGCTCAGCCGGTGCGATTGGCGTGAGCGCGCTGTTTAGTGACTCCGACCTTGGCACCGATAAAGATCCCTTCCGAGCCCGTGTACAAATGGGTCAAGGCACGACCTTGGATGTGGATGGTAATTTGGAAAACCCCGGTACTTTGCGGGTTGAAGCCTTGGCCGATGCCTATGCTGTAGACAGTGTAAAGGTTGAAGGTGTCGGTGGTTTAGCGCTCTCTATCGCCAAGTCGGATATTGAGGCTAACACACTTTCAGAGATCGATCTTAACGGTACGACATTGCAAAATGTCAGTGGTGATGTGGTGTTAACCACGCGTACTGCGGCTGAAACCAACGCCAGCGCCAATGTCTTTTCGGCAGCCGTGATCGCGGGGGCAACCGCGCTTTCTGCTGGGGATGTCGATGCCACCAACCGGGTCACGGTCACCGATGCCACCATTAAGGGTGGTGAGGTCAAAATTTACGCGGGTAAAAACAATTTTGGTGTAGGCAATTTGATTGATGGCTATTCCGCGGCTGATATGGCCCTGGTCAGCTTGGCTGGTATCGGTGTGCCGGTACCTACCATGGATATCAACGAGGTTAACCAGGTAGAAATTGCTGGAACCACCACCATTGAAGCTTTGAAAAATGTGGATCTGGTTGCCAAAGAGGGGATTGGCGGCAACAGCCGTGGAACCACAGAAGGCTCTGTGGTCTCAGTAGGGGGCATACCCTACGCTGTCTTTATTCCCGATGGTACGGATATCGACAGCACCAATAAAGTATTGGTCAGTGATACCGCGACTGTAGAAGCAGGCATTAATAATCAGACTTTAATGCACCTTCTGCCCTTAACAGTTGACGGGCAGACCATGCTGGAGAGTGACCGTCTTGGGACCGAACTGACAGAGACAGAAAAACTAGAGCTAGGGCTGAGTGAAGATCAGCAGTATGAGTATGCTGAGCTGCCCACAGGTTCTTTGGCTATGAGTTTAAGCTTTGGCACCCTCGTAGAGGTCAAAGAAGGGGCTTTTGGCAAGGGTGAGGTGGGTGATGCCTACGTCTATGCACCATCTGATCTAAGTGATGGTTCAGAAATTTTGCATGAAGCGGATTATACCGATACCAGCAAATGGAGCAAAGTTGAGGCTGCCATTGACCTGACCGAAGTTCAAGGTGGCAGTGTGGACCTGACCTGGGGTGATTTGGTACATCACTCGGATGGAACTTGGTGGATCTACAGCGGGCTGGATACAACGGTCTATGTAGATGACTATTATCTGGAAAATACCGAAGATTGGGAAGAGACGCTTACCTACGAGAGTGATCGTGGAAAAACCTTCGGTGAGCAGTTGGAACAAAAATTTTATGTCGTCAAGCCAACCTCTATGGAGGTCCCCACACTACTCTACGCCAACATTGGCAACCTGTTGTTTGAGCAACGGGAGCAGGTGCTCGACTGGATGGCCAGCCATGCGGGTAATGCTGAAGCCATCGCCCGTTATACCGAACAGCTGTCACAGATCGATCAAACCTTGGAAGATATGGGGTTGATGGAGACGGTGAATGCCAATGGCACCACTGAGACACTGGTCAATGAGTCATACGACCAACTGTTCCTGGATATCCCCAATCTCTATGCCTCCCCCGGTTCGATCTTTATTGAGGCTGACAAAGCCTACAGCAACGACATGGATGCCCTGGTGGGTACGCAACTGTTGCCCCGCACAGGTGCCCAGATTGATTTGGTCAACAAGACACCCTTTGCTTTACAGGTCAATGATCTGGGCCTGAGCGATGCCGACCGTACCGATGTACTTAATGGTCAGTTGATCAGCATGAAGGCAGGTAATGTCTTCTTTAATAAGGTCAGCCTAACCGATACCAGTGATGGTAGTGATAAGACCATCACCATCATGCAGGATGCCTTTGAAAGCAGTATGTATGATCTGGGTGAACTGGAGATCCCCGATGGTCCCCAGGATATCTATGTTCTGGGTCAGGTACACAATGAGGATGGTGCGCTCAATGTGACCAACATGGAGGGTAGTATTAATGTTTCCGGCGAACTCCGGGCCGGGTCAGTACAGCTCTCAGCCGCCGGTAGCTTTAATCTGAACAGTGAGGGCTGGTACCACAGTGGTACCGACCCCCGCCAGTATGTAGATTTTGTGACCCTATTTAACAGCCAAGTTTACAATGATGAGGGGGACCCAAAAAGTGTTAGTTACACTAACTTTGACCCCATTTATAAGACGGTTTTCATAAGCGCGGGTAACGAGATTACCAATTTAACCAATCCAGAAATTCTGGAGTTGGAAGAGGCTCTGGCTGAGGATTCAAGCCGTGTATTGGCCATGGGCGAGATCAATATTAACGCCCGTTATATCAACATCAATGGTCTGGTGCAGTCGGGTGTGCAGGAAGTTGTGCTGCATATTGATGAGACCTTTGCCCCCACGGCTACCACCACCTTTACCGATAGCAGCGGTGAGTTGCTGGAGGGCATTAGCTTTGGGGATGAAAATGTACCGGTGGATGGATACTTTGACGCCGATACCGGTACCATTGTGGTGGATGAAATCGCCCCGGAAGGGGGCAAAATTACCATTACCGGTCAAATTCTCAGTACCGGTAATGGGCGCCTGCGGGTAGCAAACGGCTATACCGATGTCGATATTGTTAATAAAACCGACTACGACTTGGCCTTGGGCACCATTGATGTCTCAAACGAGCGGGAAGGTATTATTACGCTCATCGACTCCTCTTCATTGGAGAAGACCATCTACACTGTGGTGGATGATCAGATCGAAATGCGTGTTGAGACCGGTACGCTGGTGACACCAGAGGAAGGTGCCGTCAACCAGATCTCCACCATTAGCTATGAAGAGACGAACTCTGCCAGCTTTGGTTTTGATGACGCGATCTTCTACCAACCCCCAGAGGGACAATATTACGTCTGGACCGAAGGGCAGGAGAAGACCAAAACCACGGTACGTAAATATGAGAAGAAGAGTTTTAACCTGCTTGGTTTCGATTGGGACGGTCTGGTCAAAGATAAGAAGTACAAGTGGGAGGATATTGAGTATCGGGATGGTGCACCCCTGCTTGAGTCCGAACTGGCCGTCATGTTTGATGTGGATCCTGAAACCGTCTACAGCATCGATTATGAGCTGCAGAAGGATCTGAGTGTTGATCTTACCCAAAACATCACTCAGGTGCGGGATACCGATAACAACAAAGTTTACCGCTACATTGGCACCACTGGACAGATGGTGTTGAGTGAGGCGGATTTCGAGGACGATACCCTATGGACCTACCTAGAGACGGAGAAGGATAGCGACTGGGAGGATGTGGATTCGGAGCAGTATGATAGTGACTATGAGAACTATACCGAAACCAAAAAAACCTGGAAGACCGGTGGCGGCTGGCTGCGTAAAAAGACCTACCACACTAAAATCACCACCACAGAGGGGTTGAAGGATTTTTATACCCACACCCTGAAGGCAGACTATCCTGTCTCTATTGAATTTACCCAGAGCGACGATGCCCCCAATGTAAACATTGAGAGTGCGGGTCAGCTTATATTGCGTGGCGATATTATTACCGAAAAGGTGGATGCCACGGCAGAAGATACCTCGACAGGTAGTTCCAGCATTGGGTTGGCCTCAGCGACCATGACCATTGCTGAAGATGTCACCATGCGTGGTGCGGTTTCCGATGTGGTGACCGGTGGTGGTGTTAACCTGAACATGGATCAGTTCAGTGGTGTGCTCAACGTAACGGCTGGAGGTAATGTTAACATTACCGCATATCATAGCCTGAGTGGTAATGGCTTGATGTTGGGTGATGTTTTCACGGTAGCTAATGTTTCCATTACTTCCAATGAAGGTATGACTTCAATAGAGAGTGGCACCATTACCGCCCGTAGTGTGGAGCTTGATGGTGGTGAAGGCAGCATTGATGTCAATATTGATAGCCACCAGTATGGCCAGGGGGATGTAAGTGCCACTTCCGAGGGGGATATCACCATTGTGGAAACCAGTGGTGATCTACATGTTGAACATGTGGCATCCGACAGTGGTGATGTACATCTGCAAACCACAGATGGTTCGGTGGTTGATAGCCGCCATGAAAACTTCCGCCCGGTCTTGACCAATGCCGATGGTAGTCTGACCGATGAGATGCAAGCGCTGGTGGATACCGGTGTTTTTGAAGAGAGTGCCCTATGCTATGCTCTGGCGCCTGATTTTATGCAGGCCCTGTACCCCCATGCTGAGATGTTGGGTTTTAGCCCCAACACAGGGTCGGAACTGGTCAATGTGCAAGGGGATGCCATTACCATTATTGCCGGTGGGGCGACACAGTCCATTGGTTATGCCACCGATGAATTGACGATATTGGATCCTGATGATTTTGAGAACCTGAGCGATACGGATAAGCAGGCCTTGGTTGATGCCTCGGCTCGGGATATTAAAGAGGTTAACTACGCGACCTACGAGTATATCGGCCAGGATAACAATATCTCTCTGAGTACGACAGATTATGGTGACGATACGCTGTGGCGCAAAGTTAATACCTCAGAGACGTATGATGACACCCTCCTACACAGCTCGGATGGTGTGACCTCTGTTAGTCATGGGCAATGGGTTGAGAACCAGCGGGATATTGAGTCGGTCATTCTGCAGGTGTGGGATGACGTCAATATTGTTGCATTGGGTTCAATTGAGCTCACGGCAGAAGAGCAGGTTATTGTCGCCAGTACCGCGGATATGCAAATTCAAGAAGTAGAGACAGATGGCCAGATCCGCATTGCCAGTGAAGGGGGGATCACCGGTAGCATTATTGAACGGGGTAGCCACCTGAAAGGTGGCAATATCACCTTGGTGGCGGATAGCCATGTGGGGGAGAGTAGCCGGGCTTTGACCATGGCCCAAAGTGCCGAGGCCACCTTGTGGGTGGAGGCAGGTACGGATGTGGTGCTGACCGCAGAAGCCAGTGACATGCACCTATTGACCGTAGCTACCGCTGGCGATGTCACCTTGGCGGTCGATGGTGGCAGTTTGAGTACGGTTGAGCATGATGAGGTGACCTACCACATCAGTGCAGACCATCTGGCCATTGATGTAGAAAATGGCAGTATTGCCACGGCGACCGATGGTTTAATCACCAACGTTAACAGCTTGCAGGCACAGAGTACCGGGGTCTTTGGTATTACCCTGGATAATGAAGGGGATCTCACCCTTACCGAAGCTGGTGTTGCAACAACAGCCGTAGCGGATATAGCCGTTACCACCAGTGGCAGCATGACCGTGAATGGTGATGTGGGTATTGGTCTGGGGAGTGGTGGGGGTATCCGACTCTCTGCGGTTGGGGGTGGGCTAAACCTGAATGCCGATGTAGATGGCGGACGTAGTGATATCTCTTTGCTGGCTGATGGAACGATTCTTCAAAATGCCGGCTCCGATGTCATAACCGCCGGTGGTTCCATTGATATGGCAACAACCCTTGGCGGTATTGTTCAGGAGGATAGTGCCACCCTCAGTACCGGTGCATCGGATGAAGGCGATATACGTCTCTCAGCCCAAGAAGATATTGTGATTAGCCAAATAGAGGCGGGTAGTGGCGCCATTGCCATTATCTCTGACAATGGCTCTATTTTAGATGGTGGGGACAGTGGTACAGACCTGAGTGGGGCTGCCGCGTTGCTGCAAGCTGGCGGTAGTATTGGCACCACAGGTAAGGATGGTAATGGTCTGGAGGTGGCACTGACCACAGTGGCGGCTCAAGCAGCTGGGGATATTCATCTATTTGACAGTGATGGGATCACCCTTGGTGAGGTCTCGGTTTCTGTCACACGCATTGGTGGTTCTATCCTCACAGAGAGTGGATCAGGCGTTCTAGTGACCGCTGATGGCGCTGTCGTGATCTCCGCTGACAGTGGGGCCATTACGGTTAACGATGATGTGCAAATTACCGGTACAGGTAACCTCTATTTAGCCAGCGGTAGTAGTGCCGATGTTCTGCTCTACAGTGGTATTAGTATGGAGTCTGGTGCGTTAACACTGCTGGCGGGGCAAAATCTGGTTTTGGGTAGTGAAGCCCAACTGTTGGTTGGTGATGGGGATATGGATCTGGCGGCCTTGGGTGGTAGCCTAACCATGGCTGCAACCTCAGGGGCAACCACCAGTGGCAATATGCGCTTAGCTGCAAACGGATCCATAACCCTGGCTGGGTTGGATGCCGGCGATGGGGCCATTTGGGTCCAGGCTGATAGCGGTTCTATTGAAGATGCAGGCGATGAAACTCTTGATCTGGTGGCTTCAGCCATTGGCATGACAGCCTCTCTGGGTATTGGTCAGAACAGCCGGTTAGAAACCCGAGCGTCCACCATGGCCGCAAGAGCGGGTAGTGGCGGTATTAGCCTGGATGAAGAAGATGGGCTAACGGTTGATGCCATTGAGGATGTACTGATTGATCGTGTGGGGAGTGATGGCCGTACCAGCAGCGAAAGTGAACAAGGCTTTGGCCGGTTGGTCACCAGTGATGGGGGGTCCATAGAACTGTTGGCCAGTGGCTCAGTCACTGTTGAGGCTGGGGATCTATATGGAGAAGAGGCTGGTATTGATGCCCAGGGTTCGGGCTCGGTCACGGTGGCCATAGATGGCGATCTGTCGGACTTAACCCTCAACGGTGGGGTACAAAGCGACAGTGGTGCCATCAGTATCCAAGTCGAACAGAACATTACCCAAGCGGCTGATACCTCTATTCACACCGATGGAAATACCATCAGCCTAACCGCAACGACTGGAGATATCACCCAGGCTGCGGGCGCCAGTATCGTCTCAGGTAACAGCGCCAATGGTGATATTACCTTGACCGCAGGGGATGATGTGCAGTTGGCCACGGTAGATGCCGGGGCTTATGTTACTTCAGAAGTTGATCTCTATACTCAAGGCGCGCATGAGACAGGTTTGACCTCGTTGGGTGATGTCACCATTCGTGCGGGGGGCTCGGTAAGTGGTGGTCTGGGTGAAGATGTAGACCTCATTGCAGCCAGTGTGAGCGTTAGTTCCGGTGAAGGGGTCGCGAGCCTGACCATGGCCGCCAATCAGTTAACCGCCTCTGCCACCACGGGTGATATTGAGATCATTGATCTGGATGGCTTGGGTGAGACCAACAGCGGCCTGAGTGTTGCCAGTCTATCGGCCATTGCTGGTTCGGTTTCCGTGACCACCGATCATGACCTATCCGTCACCACGACCACCCAGGAAGTTGGACTAAGCCTAACCAGTACCCGTGGGCAGGTAACAGTTACCGCTGCCACAGATGCAGATACCGTTGATCTACAGGCTGCGGGTAACCTTAATTTGGCCGATTTAATTCAAGGTGCCACCTCCACACACTATGTGACAGGTGGAGATCTGGCTCTAACGGCAGATGAACTAGGTAGTGTGCACTCCGAGAGTTTAACCATCGCCAGCCAAGGCTCCCTGGACCTGGCCATAGATCTAGATGGTGTGGGTAGTGCTCAGCTCAGCTCGGATGGTAGCGTTACCCTAAGTGGCACTTTGAGCGATGTCGGTAGTCTGGCGGTCACGGCGCAGGGTGAGTTAACCGATAGTGGCAGCATCACTTTGAGCAGTGATAGCACCATCGATGTGGATGAATTAACCCTTAAAGCAGCCAACAGTGTGGTGATCAACCACAACAGCAGCAGCGCTTATAGCTTTAATGGTCAGGTGGAAGCTCTGGAGGAGGGACAGAACCTTGCCAGTGTGTCCATCAACAGTGGTGCCGGTTTCTCTATGGCGCAAACCGACACGCTGTTTATCCATACCGATGAACTAAATGTTACGGCAGCTGGGGATATCTCTGTCAGCCACACCACTGCATCTATGGCGTTTAGTGGGGGTACGCTAACCAGTTCCACTGGAGGGGCCGTCACACTCTCCGCCCAGGAAGATCTCTCCTTAGGTAGCATGAACCTTACCTCCAGCAGCGGTACGGTTGAACTCTCTGCGGGTGGAACGTTGAGCCACAACCACAGTGGTCTGATCAGTTCGACAAGCCTTACCGCTTCAGCGACAGATGCAATGTCGCTGGTTACCCATGTAGAGAGCGTGGTTGCGACGCTTACCGGTAGTGGTCTGTTACAGATCACAGAAACGGATGCCATCGCTCTGAACAGTGTCAGCGCGGCTGCTGGCATGGTTGAAGTGGTCAGTGGTGGCACCCTTACCGCCACCCATGTTGTTGCTGACAGTCACGTTACATTGAGCGCCAACAGTGGAGATGTTGCCGTTGGATCCGTCACGGTGGATACCACCGATGGTCTGATCTATATCGGTGCCCAGAGTGGCAATATTTCTGAAGATAGTACGCAGGATGGGGACAGTGACCTAACCGGTTATGAGGCCAACCTGCAAGCTGGTGGAACGGTTACGCTAAACAGCAGTGCCTATAGTTGGGCCAATAACGAAGCAGATGGTGGTCTTGAACTGGCTTTGACCCAAGGTGCCGTCAATACTCTGGATGCCGAGCATATGCTGGGTGACCTGACCCTGGATGATGCACTGTTAACCTCACTAGGTGTTGCCTCTGGTGCAGATTTGGTCTTAAACACCACCGGATCCATTACCTTTGGCACCATTACAGAAGGCGCTTTGAATAGCGTTAGTGTCACTGCACGGGGTGATGTCTCCATAGCTTCAGCACTACTCAGTAGTGTGGACAGCACCATCCTTACCGATGGAGATCTGTTGGTCGCAGAGGGGATTGATCTCACCACCACAGGTCATTTGTCACTCAGTGCCAATGGGGCCATTACAATGGCCGATGGCAGTGCCATTAATGTGGATGTTGATGGTCAACTTGATTTGGCCAGCCATGGTAACGGGGATATTCGTATCCATAGCACAGATACTTTGACCGTGGGCAGTGTTGCTATGGGTGAAGGGGCTTTGGCAATCAGTGCGGCGGGGGATCTACAACTAACGGCCCTAACCAGTGCAGCAGCCACAACAGCAACCTTAACCACGACAGCCGGTACCTTGACCCTCGGAACGTTGGATCTGGGGCATTTAGGTAGCATAAGTGTCGTGGCATCTGGGGATGTCACGGTCGTTGATGACAGCAGCTTGGTACAAGGGCGCTCGGCCAGTATCAATAGTGCTGGTACCATCACCCTGAATACCGCGCTGGATCGATTGGCCATTTTGGAGGCCAGTTCCGCAACCCTTACCCAGACCAGTGCAGGTGGTGATCTGGCCCTGGAGCGTATTGAACAGTCCGACAGCTACAGCGGCAGCATAACCATTGCCACCAGCGATGGTGACTTAACGGTATTGGATGAGGGAAATGCCTATACGACTCAGGGCAATCTATCCCTGACCGCTGGGGGGGATGCTTCGATCCTGGATCTGCAAGACACTCTGACTTCCTTGGCAACGGTTACATTAACAGCGGGTAATCAGGTGGTGGGTAGCGTTGCTGGGGAAACAACAGAGATCAGTGCCGATACGTTGGTTCTGGATGTCGGCCATAAAGCTGGTTTGATGGGCGACGCCCTGCGTACAGAGATCAACACGCTGCAAGCCGCCGCACACAACAGCACCATTGTCATCGCGGACCAAGGTGATCTAACCCTTGGCGGCAGTGGGGTTAGTACGGTTAATGCTGGCCATGTGTGGATTACCGCGACCGATAATCTGACCGTTGCAGCCCAAATTGATCTGGGTGCCGGGGAGGGGGACCTTCATCTAAGCGCTCAGCAGGGAACGTTAACTTTAGGCTCCAGCATCGATGGCTTTTTGGTGGATCTGGAAGCAGGCCTGGCCATTGAACAGTCCAGTAGTGATGCTGTGATCGCTGCGGATGATCTAAACCTGCTGGCTGGCAGCACGATTGGTTCGGCCACCCAGGTTTTGGATATGAATTTGGATGACACCACCACCGCTGTTGTTAATGTGACAGCGGCTGGTGATATGTATCTTAATGAAACCAGTGGAGATATGGATCTTGGGCTGCTGCAATCTGCCACAGGCCAGATCACTCTCTCCACGGAATCCGGTTCTTTTGTTGATCAAGCGGCGACAGAACAGGCCAACCTTATTGCCACAAGTCTGTCCCTAACCAGTGTGGGTGGCGCTATTGGTCGTAGCGAAAATGGCATTGAAACAGCCACTTCTACCCTGGCGGCCTCTGCACAGAATGATGGGCTAAATCTACAAAATAGTGGGGATTTGACCGTCACCAGTTTGAACCTCTCCGACGGCAGTGGCACCCTGCTGCTGGCGGTGGATGGGGATCTGAACATCACCGGTGATGTCACCATGACCGCGGGTACGACAGGTACCATGCGTCTGGCCAGTAGCAGTGCCGATCTCACCCTTAGTGGAGATTTAACCGCAGAGGGTACCACCGCTTCGATCTTTGCTTATGGGGATCTCACCCTCAGTGGTGCCGTACAAACTACGGAAGGTTCTTTAGATCTACAATCCAAGACCGCATCACTTACCCAAAGTGGCCGCTTAACCAGTGGAACCATCCAGTTACTGGCCGCCGATGATATGAGCGTGGCTGATGTTCAAGCGACAGATGTTGTGCTGCATGCACAGAGTGGATCGATCACCGATGGTGGAGATACACAAACCGATATTCAGGCGACCAACCTGATCCTACGCGCTGGGTTACAGGTGGATGGGCTGGAAATAGCGGTAGAACATCTGGCTGCAGATGTTGGTGAAAATGGCCTTAGTCTGACAGAGGCAGACACGCTCAACGTGGGTTCCGTAACCGTTGATATCTCAGAGGTTGGCAGCGATGGAAGCACCGGTGTGGTGCAAAGCAGTATGACAGGTTTGACCTCAGCCGCGGGTGGAAGCCTATCGGTATCCAGTACAGTAGGCTCTATAACGGCCGATGCGATGATCCTGGCCCAAGGGGATGGGACCATTAGCTTGGCCGCACAGGGGGAGGACTCCACCATAATCCTCAATGCTGATGTGCAATCTGAAGCGGGTAGCATCGCTTTAAGTGCCGATAATCAGGTGATCCTGGCCGCTGGATCTGGCCTGTATGCGGATGATCAGTTGATTACTGTGACAGCTGCCGAGGGATTGAGTGCACAAGGCGGGTTCGCCTTTAGTGGTGGAAGTGGTCTTTTGAAGATCGTTGGTAACCAGACCATGGTGGCTGGTAAAGATTTAACGTTCCGTCTGGATAGTACAACAGCAGCCAGTGAGACCATTGGTAGCCTGCAGAACAGTCCCTTTGGTGGGTATGACCAAATTGAGGTCAGCGGGGAGCTGACCCTAAGTGGGACCTTGGATGTAGATTTAGGTGAAGGGTATGAAGCGGTACTGGGTGACAGCTTTGAGTTGATCACCTTTGGTACGCTTTCAGATCGGTTTGAGGCGGGTGAAGGGCTGTTTGGCTTTGGTGATGGCGGGCTTTATCTGGATATCGTGGTTACCAGTAACGCCTTAAGCCTGGAGGTCGCCGAGCGGGTTTCCAGTGACTTGGTGGAGATTGAAGCCAGCACGGAGCAAGATGCCAATACCATTGGTACTTTTTTGAATAGTGGGTACTTTGGCTACGGCAGCTTTACCGCCAGTGCTGCATTGACCATGGGGGCGTTCCTTTATACCGATGGACCCTTGCAACTGGTTAGTAGCGTCAATGAGGTGGAGCTGTCCGATGACACAACCGTAGCGGTAGAGATGCTGCGTATTGGTGGTGAAAACCTGGATGCTTTTGCCGGCATTAACGGCCCTGGCTCCAACCCTGATGCTATTGGCTTTGACCTGGATGGCTTTGATTTTGGTCTCAGCCTGTTTAGTGAACAGGATGGTGACCGTGTTTGGAGTGGCTTATATGGCGAAGCGGCAGAGCTGGCCCCTCAGGGGTTGGAAGGATTTAGCTTAGAGGCCAGTAATGTATCGGTAACCATTAATCAGGGTAGTGACAACAGTACGGTTGTGGATTTGGCTGGCTCACCACTGGTGGTGGATACCGGTAGTGACAGTGTGACCCTGGATATGGATGGCGACCGGGGAGAAATGCTGCGCCTGGCTGGTGACTTTGAGCTGGGTATAGCTGACTTCTTCCATGTTTCAGGCTCCCTTGGTTTTGAAAAATCCCATACCCGGGTGGCCTTGGCCGATGGTTCGGTTGTAGATACGGACATGATCACCATTGGTGGTGAAGGTTTGGATGCCTTTGCCGGTATTGGTGGCCCCTATGATGCCAGTGATACCGAGAGTGATGCCATTGGCTTTGCGCTCAGCGATGTGGCGTTTGGTATGGCATTACTGACGCCAGATGCCGATGAAGCGTTTGTCCAGGGGTTGAAGTGGACCAGCTTGGAAGCCACCGCTGGTGAAGCGGCCTTTGTGGGTATACCTGAGGTCACGTTGGCGGTGAATGATGTAAGTGTGGCGATCAATCAGGTGGATGGTGGTTCTCTATCCGACTCTGAAGCCAAGCTAAAGGTGGTGGATTACAACCATGATCCACTGGCCATAACCACCGGTACCGGCACCACCATAGATCTCAGTATGGATGGTGGTCAGGGTGAATTGGTCCGTGTTGCGGGTGAAATGACCGTATCTGTCTCGGACTTCTTCCATATTAACGGCGATCTGGGTTTTGAACGCTCCAGTGATACGGTGACCTTGGCCAACGGTACCGCTGTGGATGTCGATCGTATGACCCTGGGTGGTGATAACCTCAATGGCTTCGTGGGCATTGGTGGACCTTACTATGTTGATACAAACCAGGACGGTGTGATTGACGGCAACGACACCCCCAATGGTTCTGCCAAAGGTTTTGCCATTAATGATGTTGAGTTTGGCTTGGCCTTAATGACCCCAGAGGCTGGACAGGTTGAAGTCGAGGGCATGACCTGGACCGCCCTGGATGCCTCTGTAGAAACAGCCTCTTTTGTTGGATTACCAGATGCCTTGACCTTTACCCCCAACGATCTTGGGGTGGCCATTAACAAGGTGGAGGGGGCTGAGGCCAAAGCCGATGCAGATGATTGGGTGATGGATCTTTCCAACACCCCGCTCGATGTCGTTACCGGTACCAACCAGAGCATGGTTCTGGATTTAGAGGGTAGCCGTGGCCAGATGACACGTGCCTCTGCCGCTGTAGATATGGGTGTTTCTGAGTTCTTTCATGCCAGTGGCTCTGTGGCTGTAGAGAAATTTAGCCAGTCCGTAACCTTAGCGGATGGCACCACCCTGGAGACCGATGTTCTGGGGATTGGTGGTGAGGATCTAGAAGGATTTATTGGGATCAACGGACCCTACCTGATCGACAGTGATGGGGATGGCGATATTGATGAGTGGGACAGCGTTAACAGTGCTTCTTTGGGCCTGGTCGCTGCCCATGTCGACTTTGGCCTGGCGTTACAGTGGGCCAAGGATGGTGAAGGGTATGAGGATACCACTTGGTTCGGCCTGGAGGCCTCTGTCAGTGAAGTGGGCTTTATTGGCGCCCCCATTACCTTAAAAGCTGAAAATTTGGAAGTTGCCATTAACCGGGTTGAGGGTCTTGACGCGGGGATGGGTGCCGATAACAAGGTGATCGACTTCAGTGAAGATGTCGTCACCATTGCGACCGGTACCAGCACCACCATGGATCTGGATATGGATGGGGGTAAAGGGGAGCTGATTCGTGCCACTGGTGATGTTGAGATCTCTGTCGCGGACTATTTCCATGTCTCTGGCTCTTTGGGCTTTGAACAGTCCAGTCAAGATGTTGTCTTGGCCGATGGTACCCAGGTAGAGACTCGTATGATCACGGTTGGTGGGGAAGGTCTAAACGCCTTTGCCGGGATCAGCGGTCCCTATTTGGTTGATAGTAATGACGACAGTGTCATTGATGATCTGGACACCCCTAATGATGATGCCTTGGGCCTCTCACTAGGTGATGTCTCCTTCGGCCTAGCGATGGCAGGGGCCAAATCTGGTCAGGCGTTGGATACCGCCAGGTGGGTTAGCTTAACCGCACAAGCAGGCTCTGTCGATGTGGTTGGGGTGCAGGGACTGACGCTCAATGCACGGGATATCTCTGTTGAGATCAACCAGGCCAGTGGCATTTATGGGGTCGATATTGATGATAAAGTCATCGACTACCAGAGCCAGGCGATCACCGTTCCTACAGGAACAGGCTCCAGTGTGCAACTGCTGATGGATGGCAGCAAAGGGGAGATGATTCAAGCCTCGGGTTCGGTCGATATCTCTGTCGGGGATTTCTTCCATGTCTCCGGTGACTTGGGCTTTGAAAAGTCCAGCCAAAATGTACAGCTGGCGGATGGCTCCCTGGTAGAAACAGATATGATGACGGTTGCGGGTTCCAACCTCCAAGGGTTTGTGGGGGTCGGTGGTCCTTATAAGACCGACACCGATGGTGATGGGGATATTGATGACAGTGACACGGTGAATGAAGAGGCCGTGGGTCTCTCCCTAAGCAATATGGATTTTGCTTTGGCCATGCTTAATCCAGACAGTGAGGCTACAGAGTATAGCGGTTATGCCTGGACGGCTTTAGATGCTTCGGCCGATGAAGCCGCCTTTATTGGTGGGGATGCCATCACCCTTTCTGCGCAGGATGTCCGGGTATCCATTAACACCGTTTCTGGTGTGGCTGATGGGGTGGATCAAGGCGATAAGGTTATCGATTTTGCGATCCAACCGTTGGAGGTCATTGCTGGGCCTGATCAATACCAAACCTTGGGTATTGATGGATCCTTAGGTGTGGTTGCCCAAGCTGAAGCCCATGTGGAAATCAACCTGGGGGGCTTTGTTCAGCTGGATGGTGCTGTGGCGTTTGAGCGCAATAGCCGAACAGTGACATTGGATGATACAACGTCGGTTGAGGTGGACATGCTCACCATTGAAGGTGAGAACATCCATGCTTTTGCGGGCTATGACAGAGGGACAGAGCGGTTTGGCCTGGAAATGACCGACCTGGACTTTGGCCTTGCCTTAGCCAATGAGGTGGATGGCGATCGGAACTGGACCTCGTTTATTGCTGCTGTGGATAGCATGGGTACCACCGGCATGGATGATTTTGGTCTGACCTTAACCGGGGCCTCTGTCTCTTTGCTGAGCAACAGTGGTAGTGGGACGGATACCGCCATTAATTGGGGCGCAGATAGCTGGACGATGGAAAACGGTCTGGTGCTGAATAGTAGTGGTGAGACCACCCTCTCTATTCAGGCAGATGTACACATTGCTCTGGCAGATGCTTTATCTGCAGAAGGTTCCATTACCTTTACCCAAAGTGAGTTTGAGGTCACTCAGGGCGATGAGGTTATTGAGGTGACCGGGCTGGTGGTTGGTGCTGCTGATCTATCCGCAACCATCAGTGCAGAGAACTTTGGGGCTAATGCCTCCGTGAGTGTGGCAGATCTGGATATGGGGTTGGCCCTGCTCACCGCGAAGGCTGATGGCCGTAACTGGATGAGTTTGAATGCGCAGGCTGACACCGTTGCGCTGGATGTTTTGGATCTTGGGCTGGGGGATATCACGCTGGAGGCCAATAATCTTGGTATTCAGGCTAACTCGGCCAGTGGAACCTATCATGGCGCTGCGTATACCCAGGTCATGGATTGGTCGGAAGAGAATCTATCAATCTCTGCTGGGGATGAAACCATCATCCTGGATTACAGTTCAGCTCAAGGTGACTTTGTTGCTTTGACCTCGAATGTGGCCTTAACCGTTGGCTCTTTACTACAGGCCTCGGGAGATGTGGCGTTAACCCGTGCTGGTAGCCGAACTGCAACCATGAGTGATGGTTCGACACGGAGCATGGATGTGACAGCTTTGACGGCCAGTGATCTGGATATTGAAGCGACCATGGGTGCTGTTGGCTTTGCTTTGGATGATGCCAATCTTGCCTTGATGATCCTGGAATCCACCGGTTCTGAAAGTGGTACCTTCTACGGCTTGCAAGCCGATGTGGATAATCTCGCCGTTACCGGTATTCCTGGCATAGCGATCAGTGCCAGTGCAGCTTCAGTACAGCTAAACAGCAGTGATGGTGGCTTGAGTGTCGACTTCAGTGCAGGGGATCTGGATGGGGATGGCGACAGCGATGGTCAGACCTCATTGAGCATGGGTTCGGACACCGTTGATCTAAAAATGGCAGAGGCGATAACAGATATCTCAGGTTCCATGACGTTGGGGCTTGGTACCGACCTGTTTGATTTGACGGGTGACTTCCGCTTTGTTGAGCGTGGGGATGTCATCCAGATTGGTGGAGCCAATGTTAACGCAGCCTTGGATATTAATGGCTCAGGGGTTGGGCTTGAAAATGGCAAACTGGGGTTGGTCATTAATAGTGAAGGTAACTTTGCCTTAACCGGCAGTGGTGTGGCCTCCATCTCCGTCAATGACTTTACCGTCTTTGGTGGTGTGACACTGGATATTAACCGCACAGGTGAAGCGGTAGATGAGACCATTACCGTGGGTGGTGAGTCTATAAATGTTCTGTTTACGGATGAGTCCGATGGTGTGGTTGATTCGGTATTTGACGATATCACCGATCTGGCCTTGTCGGATAACCCCAATGAGGCACTTGATGTTTCATTGGAAGGGAATATGGCTGGCTGGGTCTATGATCTGGCAGATAATTTGGTGGACCTTCAGGATCAGTTGTTACCAACCGCCAGTCAGGATGCCGATGGTAATGACATTATTGAGTACAGCCCCTTAAGTGAGGCACTTCCGGTCGTTAATAGCTCCATTAGCGCATTGTTAGGGCTGCAAGAGCTGTTTGAGCTGGGTAACTACATGCAGAACTATCTGCATGAAGCACATATTCCAGGTACAGATCGTGCCGATACGACCTATAGCCATTTGGCTGCTGTGACCTACCCTGAGTATGGGGCCAGCTTAAACGATATGCTGGACTATTTAACCACCAACTGGTTAAACAACCTGCCTGCCCAAGATGGTATGGGGCTTGATTTTATTCAGGATGAAAATGGCTTTACCCTTAGTTTTGATCATGAAGCAGACTATACCCTAAACGATCTGGAGCTGAAGCTGGGTGAGGATGTAGAGCTACTGGGGCTGGAGTTTGATGGTGGCTTTACCATGGATATGGGCGTGACCAGTGATATCGACTTTGATCTGAGTGTGGATTGGAGTGATGGTGTTGCAATTGATTTTGATCTAAACACGCTGGGCTTCCAAGCCAATGTAGAGACCGATGATCTGGAACTAACCGCGTCACTGGGCCCCATGTCCATTGGTGTGGGGAGCGAGAGTGGTGAATATGGCAGCTTAAGTGCTGCTCTGGGTGGTTCTATCTCCCTGGTTGATGGTGATTTAGCCTTCACCGCTGGGGACAACGCCATTGATATTGATCTACCGCTCTATGCCACCTTAGCCGGGCATGACTTGGGTGGGGATGATGTGGCACGGGTGACGTTGAGTGGGGATATTTTTGGTGGTGATGGCTTTGCGTTTACCGCTGAGAATATTGATGAGCTGGTGAGCTATAAAGCATTCTCTGTCACCAACATGATCACCATGCTGCCAGATATTGCGGACTATCTGGATACAGTGAATATCTCTGACAGCTTTATTGGTGAAATTCCCTTCCTGGATGCCTCTTTAAGTTATTTGCTGGATTTGGGGGATGCCTTTGCAGACTCGGTGATTGATAAAATTGATTTCAATCGGCCTGTGGTTGAACTTTCCAGCGGAACCCATGGTGCGATGACCCTGGCGTCCGATCTGTTTATCGATGAAACCGCAAGCTTTACCGGTGCGTTAGTCGGGAACTCTGTTGTTTTGGCCGATGGTACCAGTTACCGCATTAGTGAGGTAACCAACAGCTCTACCCTGGTTCTCAATGTAGAGGCCAAAGCGGCTGGCAGCGATCTGGCCTATACCATACAAGAGCCGACAGAACGTATTCAGACCTTGCAGGAGTTCATCGATGCGGTGAACGCTTCCAGTCTGATCCCCAATGGTGTTGAGGTTGCTTTTGATGTTGAGACCAGCGAGCTGGTTATTCCCATTGCCTTCTCGGTGGATAAATCTCTGACCTCTGACATTAATCTGGGCTTTGACTTTGGGGATGCCATCGGCCTGAGTACAGATGCTGTAGCCTCGATACTTGCCGGGATTGAAGGTGGTTTGGAAATTGTCGTCGATCTGGATGGGTTGGATGGTGAAAGTGCCCCAGAACTCTCCGTACAGAACATCTCCTTAGAGGGCTCTGTCGATGTGGATCTGGATGATTTGGAAGTCGATGTTTCGCTTGGCTTCCTCGGTGCCAAAGCAGGTGGTGTGGGTAGTGGCTCCGGACTACACCTCTCCATGGATGCGGCCATTAATATGGATCGGGATCCCGATGCTGTAACTGCTGGGGATACCCGCTTTACGGTCGAAGAGCTGTTGGATGGTACAGCTTTTGACGCCTTTAACTTTGCGTTGGAAGGGGATGCCTCCGCATCGCTCAAAGGTTTAACTCTTACCGGTGGTATGGATGCGGAGCTACCCATCGCGCCAGATGCTGAAATTGGTATTTATATTCAAGACATCACTGACTTTGACACCATGGAGGTGATCAATCTGGCTGCTGGCGAGTCTTTGGATCTGGATGCCCTGATCACAGATGGAACGCTGGATGGAACGGAAGTGGTGGCGGTATTACCAGATCTGGGTGATGCCTTTAACCTCTCCAACCTTAGCTATGCTGATGTGATTGCTGGTGTGCAGATGGGGATTGATTTCATCATCGATACCCTGGATGAACAGCCCTTCTATACAGAGACCTTACCGATTATCAACAGCTCTCTGAGCGATATTTTTAACTTCACGGAAGGGTTCCTGGATCAATTGGCGGAGGCCAACTCCATTGAAGATGCCCTGTTCCAGCAAGTAGAAGCGTTGTTGGAAAGTGCCTTTAATATTGAGGATGACAATACACGGCCTGTTGGGCAACAGAAGCTGGCACTGATTCTAGATGGGAATGTGCTCAACATCCGCATGAATCTGGAAGCGATGTTTGAGGAGATCTATAACTTCTCACTGGATGTCGCATCCATGCAGTCTCTTGCGGGTAGTCAATCCACTGGTCTGGATGGACTGGCCAACCTAACCAACTTGTTGGATGGTGGTGGTGAGATCGCCCTGCAAGCTGGGGTGGATCTTATGCTGGACATCGGTATTGTCTTGCCACCCAGCTTGAACGAGTTGGAAGAGATGGAGTTGATCCTCTACGACTATGTCTCGGCAGAGGATTCCAGTGATGGCTTTGAGCGCGGCAACCGTCTGGATCTTACCGCAGCAGTGCTGGGACAAGATCTAACCTTGCAGATGTCTGCGGGTGCGCTGAAATTAGGGGTGGTTGATGGTTATGTGGCGCTGGATGGCGATGGCAACCCTGACACCCATGATGAAGTACAGCTATCGGTCTTCTTGGATCAAGACAGCAGTGATACCAGTAGCAGTGACGATGGAATTTTCCATGTCGGTGAAGAGAATCTACTGGATAACCTGAATGTGGACCTTGTGGGTGGTTTCAGCCTGGAGCTACCTGTGGCGTTGGATATCAACGGTACGGTGATTGAACTGGGTGATCCCTTATCTGTTGCGACCAACCCTGTCTATGGTGACCAGGGGTTAGAGCAACTGTTCTTACACATTATCGGTTCCGGTGAAGCTGGTTCTGACTCCCCCATCGTCTTTACCTACCCAGATATTCAACAGCTCTTTAAAGATAATGGCGGCTCCAACGCGCTGCTGGATCTTCTCTACAACCCTGACCATATCATTGATGGTGTCGATATTGGCTTGGGCGCCCTGCAGGATGTGTTTGAGTCTGCCATGAACGCAGATCTGCCCATTATCGGTGATAAATTGGGGCAGGCTGCCACCATGATCGGTAGCTTGCGCACCGGCCTGTTGAATGATCTGCGTGAGAAGTTTGGCGGCAACGGTAAAGTGGTGGAGATTGTTCAACAGACACTGTTTGACGCCTTTACCGCCCTGAATATTCTAGAAGATAGCAATGCTGATGGTGAACTGAGCCTCGATGATATCCATGTCGGATTCTACGATGCCGATGGCGTGCTGCTGGCTGACTGGGTACCAGATATGGAGCTGGAAGGCATTGATGCCGATGCCATCCAGTTTGACATGGATCTGGGGGGGGTACTGGCGGCGACTGGTCTGGACATTCCTTTGGAAATTGACCTGCCTGGTTTTGGGCTGGATGTGGATGGTGGTTTTGCCTTGGAGGTTGATTGGAGCTACGACTTTGGCTTCGGTTTATCTACCGAAGATGGCTTCTATCTGAACACCAACAGTAGTGCTGATGATCCTGAGTTGGAGCTGGGGGTTGAGCTCTATCTGGATGGCACACCTCTGGATCCAGATACCACGCTACCTTTTGAAGCCACGGGCGAACTGCTCTTCTTTGAAGTCACGGTAGAAGATCGGGATCGAGATCCTAATACGGACGGCTTCCAATCCAGTGGTATCCGTGGTGGTCTAGAGCTGGACTATGCCGGTAATGAGGCAGGTCGCTTGACGGTTAACCAAATATTGGCCAAACCTCTGGATACCTTTGATATCAACTTTGGTGTGGATGCAGGTATCCGGCTGGGCATGGAGCTTGGTATTGCTGATGTAGGTGGCTTGCCTAAGATGAAAGGGGATCTGGTCTTTGACTGGGCCTGGGATCTACAGAATGGTCTGACACAAGAAGCCACGGTAGATATTGAATATCTGCGTATGGATGTTGGCTCGTATGTGGCAGACTTCCTACAGCCCATTGTGGATAAAATCTACAACGTTCTGGAGCCCTTTAAACCGATTGTTGAAGGGATTACAGAGCCCATTGCCGGTCTGGATATTCTGCTCGATGACCCCACGCTACGGGGTGTGATTGATAAGATCGTGAAGATCAGCGGTGAAAAACCCATTAACTGGGCCTTCCTGGATGCCGCCAATGCCATTTATGATCTGGTCGATGTACTCAAAGATCTGGTGGATAGTGGTGGAGAAATTCTACTGGGAGATATTGTTGGCCTGGGTAGTGACGTGGTGGAGTCGGTTAAGGCGACCAGTGAAGGGTTGCAGGATCTCGATGGTTTGGGATTGGGCCAAGATGTCTTGTTGGATTGGTCGGATGACATGCGCAGTGCCCTGGAGGGTATTGAAGAGGATGCTGCTGGTGGTGGCAAGGTTACGGATCGCTCGGGCTTCCAGATCATGCCTTACATTACGGACATCAATAACTGGATGCAGATCTTCACGGGCGGCGATGCCACCCTCTTTACCTATGAGATGCCACTACTGAGCTTTGAGTTTGATTTTGACACCATCTTGGCCACCATTCCCTTGGGAGCAACACCCTTTGTGGTGAATTTGGGCGCCTTTGGTGGGGTCAGTGCCTATGCCGACCTGGCCTTTGGTTTTGATACCTATGGCATTCGTCAGGCGATGGATAGTGGTAACTGGTTACAGGTGGCAGATGGCTTCCATGTGCTGGATTACTCCCTACCTACCTACGTTAATGGTAAAGCCGTACCAGGAACGGGTGGTGAAGAGAAAGATGAATTTGGGGCCAATTTTGAGATCGGTCTCTATGCCACAATCGGCGTACCTATGTTCTCCATTGGTGTGGGCGGTTCGTTGGATCTCACCGTGGGTGCAGACTTGCAGGATATCTCCTATCCAACCTTGACCAAGGATAGTGAAGGTAATGTGGTGGATGTTACCTGGGAGAGCGATGGTAAAATTCGTGTCTCTGAGATGATCACCATGTGGGAGTATCAGGATGGTGGCCCAGCCAACCTGTTCAACCTCAGTGCGGATCTGGATGGTAACCTCTACGGTATTATCAAAGGTCCTTTTGGGTTCTCTCTCAAAATTAAGCTCTTCTCTTTCAATATCTTTGAGCTGGAATATAACGCCCCCAACGTGCAGCCTGAGCTGGCCCATGTGGAAGGGGATACCCTTTATGTCCACACCGGCTCCCGTGCTGGGGACCGCTTGTGGGGCAGCAATACCGATGACATCACCGAACTGGTTAATCTGTATGGGGATAGTGACTCGGTAGGGGTCGAATATGACGGTTACTATCAGACCTATGACAACATCACCAATATTGTTGTGGACCTAGGCAGTGGCGATGATGTTCTGGATGCCTCCTTGCTGGAGGGTGTTTCGGTAACGGTGGATGGTGGTATGGGTAATGATTCCATCTATCTCGGTAAGGGTGGTGGTACCGTGCGTGGTGGCGAAGGCGATGACACCATCTATGCGGAAGGGGAGTCTGATGTTGCGGTTGCCCTTTATGGCGATGGTGGAAATGACCGTCTATACGGTGGGTTGGGGGATGACCTGCTCGATGGTGGGGATGGTGATGATCGTCTTACCGCCGGACGGGGGGATGATGAGCTAACCGGTGGGGCAGGTACCGATAAATTGCTGGGTGGGGAGGGGGATGATACCTACCGCTTTAGCGATGGCTTTGGCTATGAGCGTTTGACCGATAGCAGTGGTGAGACCGCCA
Source organism: Magnetococcus sp. PR-3 (assembly GCF_036689865.1). Classification (NCBI taxonomy): domain Bacteria; kingdom Pseudomonadati; phylum Pseudomonadota; class Magnetococcia; order Magnetococcales; family Magnetococcaceae; genus Magnetococcus; species Magnetococcus organivorans. The sequence continues at coordinate 20,164 of NZ_JBAHUQ010000025.1, read as the reverse complement.
TTGATTTTGCAGAGGCTGTTGGTGATCTGAGCTTTAACAGTACGGTTTCTGTTCTTGAGATCAGTGATGGTGATGAAAACCTGCTGCGGGTTAGTGGAACAACCGTCACCGATCTGCACTTGGGGCAGGGGGATGATAACTTCTCCATGCTGAAGTTCTCTCATGAACGCTTGGATGTTCATGATGCTGGTGGTGACGACCGTTACCGAGTCACCTTTGGGGATCCGGATGCGACCCAACGTCCAGGTATTCTGTTCATTGATGATACTTCCGGTCTCGACCATGTGCAGTTGGAGCAGGCCAATGGAGAGCATGCCCTGTTACTGGCCAACAGCGGTGTACTAAATGGGCAAGAGCAGGTGCGTTATGAACCGGAGGCCGTTGAACGGCTAACGGTCATGGGCAAAGGCTCGTTGATGGATGGTGAAACCATTGAGTCGATCGCGGGTTCTGTTCTGGTTAGTAGTATGAAATCCAGTGAAACACTCACGTTGGAAGGTGTCGGGCTTCATGTGATTGGCAGTGATGTCACCATCGCCAGTGCCATGTCAGCAGATTATATCCAGGTGGACTCCAGCCAGAACTTTACCGTGGAACATGCCCTTACCGCCATTAAGGATGGCTACATTGATCTGCGTGTCTATGATGATCAAGCCCTGCTGAATATTGAGGCTGACCTTGCCGTAACAGCCACCGTTGAAGGTGAGCAGGGTGCGGGTTGGATTCGCTTGGTCAGTGATGAAGGTCAGGTCAACCTTGATGAAGGGGTTCAGCTCCACAATAGTCAAGGCCACTTGGTCGTCCGTGCTTCAACCCTGGATACCGGAAGCGAGGCTGTGCTTAAAACAGAGGTCGGCTCTCTCTCAGTATTCCTTGAGCAGGGGGATTTGACGATTATTGATGTGGATGATCTGACCCTGGCCAGTGAAGTTGGTAGTGGTTATGACATTTCAACCTTGGCATCCAGTGATTGGATGAGCACGTTGGGAGATGAACTGGCCATTGGTTTGGGGGCTGGTGAGTTGATGGTGCAGGTGGTTGCTGCGGATGCTGTGCTTGGTCACAGTAGTGGTGAGGTGGTTTTGGCTCAAGCAGAAGCTGATGTTACCTTCTTGGCCGATGATCTAGAGCTGTTGGCCGGGGTTGGGGCTATTCAAGGCAGTGGTGGTAGCCTCACGCTGCAAACGGTCTCAACCCAACGCAGCTACCATTTGGGGCAGGATGGTGTGGCGGCTGGCTCCCTGGGGCTGAACAGTGCTGAAATCGCCAGTATTGATAGTCATTGGCAAAAACTGACCTTGGGTCAGCGTAGTGATGCTAACCAAACTTATCATCACACCATAACGCTGGATGGTATTACCCTAAGCCATGTCATGGACCTGCAAGCAGCAACCATTGAGGTGGTTGGACAGTTGGTCGACAACAGCAGTCAGCTGAATGTGGCAGCAGATCAAATTACCATTGGCCCAGCGGCTCAGGTAACCAGTCAGGATGCCGATAGTAGCTTGACGCTGGTGGGGGATGTTGCGGTGACCATTGCCGGTTCCATCCATATGTCTGGGGCAAATAACAGCCTACAGATCCAGAGCGGCACAGATCTGGATGTCAGTGGACAGATTAATCTGAGCGGTGTGGGATCTACTGTTAATGCCCAGGCTGCGGGTTCGATGGTGGTTTCGGGTGATCTCAATGCTGGGCAAACTCTGCAGTTCACCAGTAACACGTTCCAGATGCTTGCAGGCAGTGAGATGACCACCACAGATGTGGGTAGCCAACTGACCGTTACCGCGACCCAATCACTCGAGGTGGCCGGTCAGATGGTGGCAGGTGGTGATCTGTTGATTGCCCAAAATGCCCCAGCTATGAGTGCCGATAGCCGTATTTCCTTGAAGAGTGAAGGGGATATTACCCATACCGGTGGTCTCTACGCTTCTGATGAAGTGAACCTGATCTCCTCTGGGGCTTCCATTGCGGTGGATGGTGTGGTGCAAGCTGGGCACTTGATTAATGCTCAAGCAGAACTGGGTATGACGGGTGGTAGTCAGGGTGAACTGACAACAACACTAGGTAGCACCATCTATCTGTTGGCCATTAATGGGGATATCATCATGCAGGGAACGTCAGGTTCCACAGGTGGTGATATTGTCATGCGGGCAGATCGGGGTCAAATTCAGCAAAGTGGTGCGAGCTTTAGTGGTCAAACCCTCACAGGATCGGCAGCAAACGGCTTTAATGTGCAAACTCAGGTTAGCCAAGCGGATGTAGAGATGCGTGGCCCTGGGGATATGACACTGAATAACCAGGGTGATTTGTTGGCCAACTTAAAAGCGGGCTCTGGTAACATTGCGGCCAATGTTGTCGGAAACCTCGGCTTTGAGAACTTAACCACCTTTGGCAATATTGTGTTGAATACCAGCTCGCTGACCCAGCTGCGCAGTGATTTGCCGCTCTTTGCTAATGCACTCAGTGTGACCTCTGGCTCCATGTCAAACTTGGATGTTGAGATCAACACCCTCTCCTTAAATCTGACGGATAAAAAGGCATCGGCCGAGGGGGTGAGTATTCATGATCGCAACAATCTGGATATTGTCGCCCTGAACCTGGTTTCCTCTACCGATCTCATCATTGATGTTGGTGGGGGGGTGATGAAGCTGACGGATTCAGGTTCTGTACCTGGAAACTTGTCACTTATTCTGGATGGCTCCAATAAAGATTTTGAAAAAGTAGGGGATATCATCAAGCCCTTCCTGCAACAAGCCATGTCTGGTGTGCCATCAGGACCTACAGATGGAGCCCCAGGTGATGGGCCTGATGATGGGCCTTCTACTGAACCGGGTAGTAATCCTTTAGATCCTGTTGCGCCACCACCTCCTTTGGGTACCAATGCCCCAGGTGAGAGTATTTCTGGTGTGAACATTCTGGATGGTGGGTCAGGCTCCCATTCGCTGCTTCCTGTCCCCATTCTGGGCAGTGGTGGTGCCCCAACATCCTCTTCCAGTGGGTCATCGACCTCAACAACCTTGAGTTCCGGGGCATCTACACTGGCAGGTAGTCGTGCTTTTGGTGGGGGCAGTAGCTTAAGCGGGAGCAGTAGCCTTAGTGGGGGCAGTCCCTTTGGGGGCAGTAGCCCATTTGGCGGGGGTAGTCCCTTTGGGGGCAGTAGTCTAGGTGGTGGAAGTGCCTTTGGTGGCAGTGGCCTGGGTGGTACCTCAGCCGGTGGTGGCCTAGGTGGCACCTCAACCGGTAGTGGCCTGGGTGGCACCTCAACCGGTAGTGGCCTGGGTGGTACCTCAGCCGGGGGTAGTCTGGGTGGTACCTCAACCGGGGGTAGTTTGGGTGGTACCTCAGCCGGGGGTAGTCTGGGTGGTACCTCAGCCGGGGGTAGTTTGGGTGGTACCTCAGCCGGGGGTAGTCTGGGTGGTACCTCAGCCGGGGGTAGTCTGGGTGGTACCTCAGCCGGGGGTGGCCTGGGTGGTACCTCAGCCGGTGGTACCTCTGGAGGCAACTCTTTAGATGGTTCTGGAGCCCGTGATATCAATGATGGTTCCACGTCGACAGGCTCGGGAGCGGATACGACAACTCCAACGGATACGGGGAGTGGTACAACAACCCAGGGTACAGAGCCTGCGACAGAACCGGGTACAAATGATGATACACAGACGGCCCCGGAAGATGGCACGTCTGAACCAGAGGCTATGCTGGAACTGCGCTCCTTGATGTTAGAAAAGTTGGCCGCTTTACCGACTTTGGAAAATAACAGTGCCCTGAAAGCAGTATTGAAAGGCCAAAAGATTGATCCACAGCCACAACCGGCTTCCACCGATGGTAAAGGTGAGAAAGCGTAAATGGCTTTAATCTCTGCAGCACTGCGTCAGCAACTTGAGGCTCTTTATGCCTTACGTGCCTGCCATGCCGATGTGACTCAATTCTGGCCCGATTTGATGCGTCAAGTCGGGCAGATGATTGGGGCAGATTGTGGTTTTCTTATGGTTCAGGAACAGGATGTGACGTGGAAGGTCCTGGCTGACTGGCAGGATGAAGCCCGTTTGACCCCCCAAGGTTTAACCGAAGAGGGGTTGCAAAGCTTTGCGCTGGAACTGTTCGAAAAAGGTATGTTGGAGCGCCCTCATCAGATCGGTGGGCAAAACCATGCTTTGGTGGGGGTTAAGCTGGTTTTGGGCGAAGGTCAGCCCCAGAGCTTACTGATCTTTCATCTCTCTAGTTCCATGCTCGAAGCGAGTATGCGTCCCCAACGCGCCATGGTTTTAGGCATGGCAGCGGATCTGCCCCGGACCTATGCGGGTAACCTGAGCCAGCATGATCAAAAGCAGGCTGTTCACAGCACCACTCAAGCACTGGATATGCTGGTGCTTATCAATGAAGACCGCAAGTTCCTTAAAGCGGCCATGACCTTGTGCAATGAGCTAGCTGCGCGGTATCAATGTGTTCGGGTCGCGTTGGGCTGGCAGGTCGGAGCCTATATTAAAGTGCAGGCCATCAGCCATTTGGAGCAGTTCAAAGGTAATTTGGAGGCCCTGCAACGGCTGGAAAATGCGATGGAGGAGGCGGCGGATCAGGATCAAGAAATTCTGTGGCCTAAACCAGCGGCTGAAACAGCTATTGTTCGAGATCATGAGCGCTTAAGTCGCCATGAAGGGGTGAACTATCTTATTTCACTACCGATCCGTATTGGCGGTCAGGTCGTGGGGGTGGTTACCTTGGAGCGTATGGAAACAGGTTTTACCTTGGATGACGCCCAGGATCTGCGCCTACTCAGTGATGTGATCAGTCGACGGTTGCATGATCTTAAGCGTACCGACCGTTGGGTTGGGGCGCGTATGGTGCAGGCGCTCCGTCAGGCGGCATCAGGTCTGTTAGGTCCTGAACATACCTTAAGTAAGCTGGTGGGTATGTTGATCACGGCCTCTATCCTTTATCTGGCCATAGCCCAATGGACCTACCGAGTAGAAGCTGACTTTCAACTCCAGACCGATAATGTGCTTTTTTTAACCGCACCATTTGATGGTTTTTTGGCCCAGTCTCATGTGCAACTGGGGCATCAGGTTCAGGCTGGGGATTTGATGGCCAATATGGATGTTAGGGAGTTGCACCTGGATGAATCTTCCATCCTGGCCGATATTCTCTCCCACAGTCTGGCGGTCGATAAAGCCAAAGCGCTGGGCAAACTGGCCGATATGCGTATTGCCCAAGCCAAACGGAAACAGTCTCGGGCTCGGCTAAAACGGCTTCGTTATATGCTGGAGCATGCCACACTTCGTGCACCAATGGATGGGGTGTTGGTTGAGGGGGAGTTGGGTAAAATGTTGGGCTCCCCCGTTCGCAAGGGTGAGGTGTTGCTCAAGCTGGCCACCACCGATGATCTTTATGCTGAGATAGAGGTGGATGAAACGGAAATTCATGAAATTAAGCCTGGGGATGTGGGGGAGATCGCTTTTCGCAGCCAGCCTGATCTCAGTTTTCCTATTGAGGTAGAGGTTATTCATCCTGTTGCGGTCTCTCGGGAGAGTGCCAACCGCTATATTGTTCGAGCAAAAACCACGGTTGAAGCGGCCAATTGGTGGCGACCGGGTATGAGTGGTGTTGCAAAAATTGAGGTGGGGGAACGTCGGCTGTTTTGGATACTCTCCCATCGGACCGTTAACCTTTTACGTCTCCTGTTCTGGTACTAGCCATGGCCAAACGGGAAAAAACCTTTAGCGATGTATGGTACCGGGTGGCGGACTTAAAACTGGCCATTCGCCCAACGGTGGAGATCCGCAAACATCACTTCCGCGGGCAGTTGTGGTATGTGCTGCAGGATCCATTAAGTAATCGCTATTACCGGTTACGTCCCAACGTGTACCGTTTTGTCGCTCGCCTGAACCCAAGGCAAACGGTTGAGGAGGTGTGGAAAACCTCTCTGGAGGTCGAGCCTGAAACCGCTCCAGGCCAGGAAGAGGTGGTACGTATGCTCACCCAACTGCATGGTGCCGACCTTCTTTACTACAGTACACCCACCCGTGCAGCGGCTTTTTTTGATCGCCATGAAAAACGGACCCAAAAAGTGCGTCAGGCTAAGATAAAAGGGTTTCTCTTTTTTCTACTGCCTCTGATCAATCCAGATCCTTTTATTAAAGCGCTGCTACCTTACGTGCGTTTTCTCTTCTCTCCATTTGGGGCGCTGTTGTGGTTCGGTACCATGCTCTACGGTGGTACGTTGGCCGCTCAGAACTGGCAAGCTTTGGCAGGGGATACCGAAGGGGTGTTGGCACCGGATAATCTGGCGCTTCTTTATGGGGGGTTCTTCCTGGTTAAAGTACTACACGAGCTTGGGCATGGTGTGATCTGCCGTCACTTTGGTGGCTCGGTTAACACCATGGGGGTCATGTTTCTGATCTTCACGCCCATGCCGTACGTCGATGCAACCTCCAGTTGGAAGATGCGAAACCGCTGGCAACGGGTCATGGTTGGATCTGGTGGTATGTTGGTTGAGTTTTTTATCGGTGCATTGGCCATGGTGGTATGGAGCCAAACCGAACCTGGGTTGCTCCATAGCTTGGCCTATAACATTTTGTTTGTCACCACGGTTTCTACCTTGTTGCTCAATGCTAACCCGTTGATGCGGCTCGATGGTTACTACATTTTGTCAGACTTGCTGGATATACCCAATCTATATAGCCGAGCCCGTAAGGAGCTGACTTATTTGGGGGAACGGTTTGTGCTGGGGAACGGTCGGGCGGACTCCATGGCCCGTTCAACCGCGGAGGCTTTTTGGTTACCCTTGTATGGGATAGGCAGTGCCCTTTACCGTTTGGTGCTGTTCTCAGGTATTGCCCTGTTTGTTGCCGATGCCTATTTGGTATTGGGGGTTTTGATCGCTTTTATGGTTTTAACCACATCGATCTTAATTCCATGGATCAAGTTTATCTATTTTCTGTTCTTTAGCCCGCGTTTGGTCCGTACCCGTCTGCAAGCTTTGGCTGTGGTGGGGGCGCTTACACTGGTTGTGGGGGCAGGGGGGGCCTCGTGGCCAGTTGCAGACCATGTGCGTTTGCCGGGTGTGGTCGAGGCTGCCCATTATGTCAAAGTGGTCAACGATGCACCCGGTCGTTTGGATAAGCTCTTGGTGGAACCCAACCAGACGGTTACGGCACACTCAGCTTTGGTCTCATTGAGTAACCCTGAGTTTGATCTGGAACTGCAGGAGGTTGAAGCTGAATATGGCCAGCTACAAGCGATGGCACAAAAAGCTGCACACTATGATGTGGAGGATCTAAGTACCATTCGTCAGCGACAACAGACCCTTAAAGCACAGATTTTGATCTTGGAGCAGAGCCGAGCAGCCTTGGCGGTTGAGGCTAAACAGGCGGGTATTTGGGTTGCTCCACAGGTGGGACGTCAATTGGGAAGCTGGCTACCGCGAGGATCTGAACTGGGAACCATTATTAACCCAGAGCAATACCACTTTTCGGCCGTGGTTTCCCAAGCACAGGCAGCCGCTATTTTTGAACATGCCATTACCCACGCTCAAATCCGTATCAGTGGGCAAGAGCATATTGCTCTAACCGCTGTACCACAGCCGCTGATTCCGTATCAGCACCGTTACTTGCCTTCACCAGCTTTGGGTTGGTTTGGTGGTGGAGATCTGCCTGTACGTATGGATGAAGCAGGTAATCCTGTGGCGATGGAAGACTTTTTTCTGCTCAAAGCAACCTTGGATCTGCCAGATCATTTTGTGGTTCATCATGGCCAGCTTGGCCATCTACGGCTTGAGCTGCCGCCTAGTCCTCTTTTTGCTCAAATAAAAGATAGGTTTCTGCGTTTTGTCCAGGGGAGGTTCCAGATATGAAGCTCCCTTATAGCAGTTACCGACAAACCTGGGTGGCACAGCCTAAAACGCCTTATGCGGGGTTGGACCGGTGGACACACCATCTGTTGGGGGCTGTGCAGCGATACGGTCCTCTTAGGTTTAAGCTGTTTAAACAGGCAGAAAAAATCCATCAACAAGCCTCGGCTTTACAGACATGCACAGACCATGAACTGAATGCTCAAGTAGAGGTCATTCAGGTTCAATTTCAGCGTCATAGTGGTCAGCCGCATAAACAGCCGATCTCTGAAGGTTTAACGCTGCTGGTAGAGCTGGCCAGGCGCACGTTAAATCTGCACCCTTACCCCTCTCAAATCATGGCCGTTCTCGGCCTGTGCCGTGGTTATTTGACGGAAATGCAGACAGGGGAGGGCAAGAGTTTGGTGGTGGCATTACGCGGGGTACTCGCCGCCTGGGGTGGGCGCCCTTGCCACTGTATTACAGCCAATGATTATCTGGCAAAAAGAGATTGTGACACCTTTACACCGCTCTTTGAACGCTGTGGGCTGAGCAGTGGTGTTATACAGTCTGGTATGACACCTGAGCAGCGGCAACCACTCTATGCTCAAAGTGTGGTCTATGTGACCGCTAAGGAGCTGGTCTTTGATTTTTTAAGAGATCGCTTAAAGTTGGGGGGGATGCAACACCCCACACGGCGGTTGATTGAGCAGCAGCGTCGCGGAAAAACGGGCCAGGATAGTGCTGGACTTATTCTTCAAGGGCTTGAAAGTGCCATTGTTGATGAGGCGGACAGTCTGCTTATTGATGAAGCGACAACACCGGTGGTGATCTCAACACAACGGGAGAACCTGTTATGGAAAGAGGCGGTACAAACAGCCAGTGACCTGGCCAACCAACTTGATCCAGAGACAGATTTTTTGATCAATACCACCTATAAAGAGGTCTCCTTAACCGCAGTAGGGCGACAAAAATTAAGGGATTGGGCCCATCAACTGCCACCCGTTTGGCGTGCAGAAGGCCGCCAGGAAGAGCTTATACACTCTGCACTATTGGCAAGACGTTTCTATCTGAAAGATCGTGATTATGTCATTCAGGAAGAAAAAGTGGTGATTGTGGATGAATACAGTGGTCGACTGATGCCAGGGCGAACCTGGGGTGGGGGGTTGCATCAGGCGGTTGAGGCGATGGAGGGCTTGGAGATAACGCCCCCTTCTGAAAGTTTAGCCCGCCTTAGTTATCAACGTTTTTTCAGGATGTTCCGTAACCTCTGTGGTTTAACAGGGACCGCCGCCGATGGGGCAGGTGAGTTTTGGCGTATTTACCGTCTGTTGGTTTTGCCTATTCCACCTCACAACCCGTGTCAGCGTCACTATTTATCACAAAGGGTTTTTGTCAGTGAAAGCGCCAAGCTGGATGCCATTGTGGAAGAGAGTTTGCAACAACGGGGTTTGGGGCGACCTGTTTTAATTGGTACCCGAAGCATTCATGCCAGTGAAAAATTAGCTGAACGGTTTGAACTATTAAAGATACCCTGTCATCTGCTCAATGCTACCCAGGATGAGCAGGAGTCTCAGATTGTTGCCGGTGCGGGTCAGCCGCAGCAACTGACCATTGCCACCAATATGGCGGGGCGTGGTACCGATATACAGTTGGGGGCGGGGGTTGCGCAGTCTGGGGGCTTACATGTGATGGCAACCGAACGTCACGATGCCCGCCGTATTGACCGGCAACTGTATGGCCGCTGTGCCAGGCAGGGTGACCCTGGCTCGGTACGACTTTTTAGCTCTGTGGAAGATGAACTGGCCAAGCGACATTTACCTGGGGTTGTTCAACGTCTACTACAAAGCTGTTTAAAACTTAGACTACCCGGGTCACAGTGGGTGGCTGGCGTGAGTTTACGCCATGCACAACATCGTTCTGAAAAGCGCAGTGCAGCAGGGCGTATGCAGTTGTTATGGATGGATAATTGGCTACAAGAATCTCTCTCCTTTGGTAAACGCCAAGGGGTTTGACATGTTTTTTACGGCTCTGTGTGGGGCTGAAACTTTGCTGGAAACGAGTCTGATCATGACCAAGGCAAAAGGTATTGTACCCTTCTCTTTATTGGCAACGGTGGCACTGTTTGGCTCACCGAGTTTGGTGATGGCAAAACAGCCTGTGACTGAGGTCTATTGTGTACAGGCGTTTTCAACGCAGTCATTGAGTGTTCTGCAAGAACGGCTACAGCAGCGCAAATATCCAACATTTAACTACTCTGTGTTGGAAAAAAAAGGGCAGAACAATAGACATTGGTTTACCTTGCAGGCGGGCTGTCTTGTGAGCTATCAAGCCGCTAAACAGCTCGCTGCAGACTATGCCGTAACCAGTGGGCAGTCCCCCTTGGTGGTCGAGGTGAATGTTGATAATTATGCCCTATACCAGTCGCGTTGGAACAGCCGGTTGGCCTCACTTAAACATGTGGATGGGGTTGTAGAGACCCCAAGCTGGTCCCACCTGGTTAAGGAGAGTGTCTCGATGCCAGCGCCTAAGGCTATGATGGTTGCCCAGGCTGGCCAGGTCAGTGTGAGTGACATGGCTTCAGATCAAGCCTTTCATCCAGATCCACCTGAGATGGAAAAAGGTCCCACACTCATTCAGTTGGATACACAATCCAAGCTTGCCAATGACATCCCCGCTCCTGCACCAAAGCCATCTAAACAGGGTACTGGGCTGGTGATGGAGTTGCAGATTCCCTATCTGGTCGGGCAGATTGTTGCGCACAATGTGCAGGTGCAGATGTCCCGTCTTGATCAGGGTGTGGCGAAACTGGCCATTGTACAGGCCCGTTCAATTTTTGAGGGTTCTGTAAGCTCTACGGCATCTCTTGGCAACACCGTTAATCCGAATACCAATGAACAGAAAGCCAGCCGCAATAATCGCGATGAGTACCGTAACTATGGGGCCAACTATACCTTGGGGGTGGAGAAAACCCTCTCCACCGGTATGTTGGTTGAACTCAAGGCCGATCTAAACCGTACCAACAACAATATTCTAGAGCCTGAAGCCAGAGAGGTTGAATACGAATTCACCTCAGGTGTCAGCATTACCCAGCCTCTGCTTAAAGGGCGCGGTAAGGATGCCACGATGGTGGATATTCGGTTCGCCCAAGAGGATGTCAAAATTTCAGTACAGGAGTTCCGGCGTATCTTGATGGATCAGATCTATCAGGGGCTTTTGAGTTACTGGGATCTTTATCAAGCCCAGCAGATCTTGGACAGACGTGGAAAATCCGTCTCTATTGTAGAGAAGCTGTTAGCTGATGACCAAAAGCGGCTGGATTTGGGTAAAGGGCAGGAGAGTACAGTTTTAGAAACTGAGGCGATCTTGGCCAACCGTCAAGCAACCCTGGAGTTGGCGGAACAAGGCGTTTGGGAAGCGGTGAATGCGCTACGCACCAAATTGGTGATGTTCCCCCATGTTAATAAGGCCAAATTAGTGGTCTCTTCAGCGATTGGTGACTATCAGCTACCTGCTCAAAATCAGTTGGAGCGTCTTAAAGAGGCGTTCATGGCCCGCCCTGAATACCTTTCTCAGAAAAATCGTATTGAGCAAGAGGGTATTCGCCTAGCCTACGCGAAAGATCAACAGCTACCCCAGGTGGATATTGAAGCCAGTTTTGAACGGAGTGGGATCGACCGGCGCTACTACCGAGCTTTTCATGAAGCGTTTACCGAAAATTATAAAGATTGGTCCGTAGGGGTTAACTTCAGTATGCCTTTAGGGGGTAACAATGCCGCGAAGAGTGCGGTGCAGTCCCAGATCCATAAAAAACGCCGTGCGCTGTTTGCTCTGAAGGAGATTGAAGTAACCATTGCGACCAGTATTAACAGTGCTTTACATGGTATTGAACATGCTGAAGCCCGCTTGAATAAGCTTAAAAAAGCTGAGCAGATTAACCAAAAGCTCTATGACTTAGAGAAGAAGCGGTTAAAAATAGGACAGAGTAATAGCCGTAAAGTATTGGAGCGAGAGGAAAACCTGAATACGGCTCAGCAAGCAACGCTGGAAGCTCGGGTTGCATTGGAAAAAGCGATGATCAAGTTACAGCTTGTGGAAGGTTCTTTACTGCAAGCCTACAATCAGGAGCTGATATAAATGATCAGGTCCCTAGGGCTGGGGGTTGCCCTATTGGGTGCATGTCTCACAACTTCAGGGTGGGCTGAGGACGTTGGGGAGGAGATGGATGCGCTCTCATGTATGAGTCGCCCAGTACAAATTGCGACGCTGAGTAGTCCCGTGGCAGGGGCCATAAAAAAAATGGCTGTAACGGAGGGGCAAGCGGTTAAAGCTGGGGCGCTGTTGGTTCAGTTGGAAGATTCATTGGAATCGCTGGAGGTACGCAAACAGTATCTGATTCTTTATGATCGGGAAATATTAAAGGCTGCAAAGTTGAATGCTGCTCTACAGCAACAGATGCTGCACTCTTCTGAAGCCCTCTTTAAGGAAACCCGCTCCATTAGCCTGGAGGATCTGGATAAACGTCGCCTGGAGTATAAACTGTCGGTTTCTGAAGTCGCCCGCCTGGAACAGCAGGAGAAGGTTGAATCCGTTCAGTATGCCATTGCCCGTGCACAGGTGGCCCGTCGACAGGTTAAGGCGCCCTTTGCAGGTGTAGTAACCAAAAGGTACCGCCAGCAAGGAGAGATGGCAGAAGCCAATGCCCACCTTCTGGAGCTGGTTGATGTCTCCCAAGGGGAGATGGTATGCAGTTTAAGTCAGCAAATTACAGAGAGCCTTACCATTGGTCAGAAGATCCCATTAACATTGTTTAATGGCGCTAAACGTTTTTCAATCACCGGTCAAATAGAGTTTATCTCCCCGGTTGTTGATCCGGCCAGTGGTTTGGTTGCAGTGCGCCTGCTCTTTGATAACCGAAAGCACCAGTTGCGTCTGGGTGTTCCTGGATATCTTAATTTGCCTGGTGTAGAGCAGGGACTATCCATGGAATAGGTAAGGTAGGGCTGTTGGGTCTGCTCTTGTCTGTTTTATTCCCCTTTTATGCTGGAGTCATGCGTGGTTTTTTCACAAATAATGCAGCGTTTACGTCACCTGGGTCAGCAAGGAGATAGCTGGTTGATGGTGATATCCACCTTAGGTGGTATTACCGCCATGATGGTGATCTTATGCGCCCCATTCATGTTCTGGGCTGAATCAAGCCATAGCGCAGCCAATGTTAAGTCTATGGGGGATGCCGCCTGGCTCTCTTTTATGATTGTTACGACCATTGGTTTCGGGGACTTTTACCCTGTAACCCTGGTTGGTCGTTTGTTGGCCATTCCTTTAGCGGCGACAGGGATTGGTGTCTTTGGTGCGCTAGCGGGTTATTTTGGCTCCATGCTACTAGACCGAGTGGTTCGGGCCGCAACGACCGATATGTTACATGATCAGAATCAGCGTATTGAGCAGTTGGTCTCCATGAACCGAGATCTTAATCACGCCATACAAGAGGTATCGGTAGAGAATCAAGATCTTAACCGAAAAATCGTTGCCATTAGTGAGCAGAACGAACAGTTAAACCGCAAAATTGAAGAAGATACCAATGAGATTTTAGAGGTCTTAAAGGAGATGCGCCAAGAAAAGTCCAATTAGTCCGTTGCTTTATGCATTTGGCGCCCCTGCCAAGACCACAGTTGATAGAGCAGCCATAACGCTGTTGCCATCCATAACAGGACCCAAACGATTGCAGGTATAAAGGTGAGGTTAGCCAGTTTTGCAGCATCACTCCCGGTTTGCCCCAACTGATAAAGTGGGGACTGCACGGCACTGACTAAGACGGATATGCCACAAAACTGCAAAAATGCCTGAACAAATAGGGCTTTTCCCCACTGTACGGCCAAGAGAAATAGCAGTGTTAAACTGCCTCCAATCATCCAACTGGTTACGTCCCGCATCCACAATAAAACGCTTAATCCAACAATAATGGCCAGCAACCATGCCAATCGTGGGGCTTGTTTGGGATTGGGCAAACTGACGGCTAAGTAGATGATGGTACCGCTTAGAGCAGCCATGAAATATCCACTGAAAAGAATCAATAAACGCCAGCCTCCTGCTGTGGTGGCCAAACCTCGGCCATCCACAAACAGCTCTATGCGATGAAAATGACCTCCAGTAAGAAGTGCTGCCAGACCGTGACCGAGCTCATGAAAATAACTTTCTAACAGCATAAATGGCCATTGAATGATCGGTATAGCTTGTACTAACACGGCCATGACCAGCCATAGCAGCAGTGTCCAGCGAGGGTCTTGAAGCATAATGTGATCAACTTTATCATTTGTTGAGGGTAGATGAGCATTGTGCCGAATTGTCGGCGTCAAAGAAAGTGTTGCTCAGTTCTAGTTGAAGGCAAGTCCTGACAAATTGACACATTCTCTAACAAAAGTAACAATCTGCTTGATCGCTTTTGCAGGAATTGGTAACTTCTTCAAACTTTAATGATTTAAATGGGGGATGACTATGAATCAGGCAGGTGAAGTGTTTCGTTCTAAGTTGGCTGAAACACTACCCGATGTGGGGGTGGCACGTTTTAATGATGCGCATCAGAAATTGGTCGATATCATTATTGATATTGATCAGATTCTTGAGGGCATGATCGAAAGTGAATTGGCGCAAGATAGCTGGAATAGCCTTGGTGACCTGATCGGTAGCTTGGTTCTATATACTCGCCAGCATTTTGAAGATGAAGAGAAAGCGATGCGGGCCAATGACTATTTAGGCTACATCGAGCACAGCCAACAACATGTTAAGCTGGTTGGTGAACTGCAGGTCTTCCAAAATGGTGTTGTGTCTCAGAACGAAGAGATCACCATGAAGATGCGTAGTTGGCTGTTAGAGTGGCTTTTGGTGCATATTAAGAGTTTTGATATGCAATACCGTCCTGTACTGGAAGGTAAGGTCTAAAAGATAGACCTGACAGAATGTTTTTGATAAAAACCGTGGCAGATTTCTGTCACGGTTTTTGTTTTTGCAACGGCTTAAGCCGCATTTTGTTGTTATAAACCTATAATAACATTTAATAACAACAGTTAAGCTTAACTATGTGGTTGTTGATTTGCATCAATTTCAGCCTCCTTCCTATGTCGTAGACTCCGCCTCCTGTTATCAAATATAACTTTGTAGGGCCTCCTGCCCTGTAAAGAGATCACGTTTAAATGTGGGAGTTCGATCAATGGCGAAGGATGCCAATTCCGTAGATATGTTCTGTTATCAATGTTCCATGAGTGCCCCAAGTGGTTGTGGCTCTACCGGTCAAACCCTGGGGACCTGTGGTAAAGATGACACCATTGCACGTTTACAAGATCTGATGATCTTTGGTCTTAAAGGTTTGGCCGCTTATCGTGAGCATGCCCGTGAGTTAAAGGCAGATACCCTTGAGGTAGATGATGTCATTAATGAGACGCTCTACTTTACCATGACCAATGTAAATTTTAATTTTGACCAGCATATTGCTCAATTGATGAAAGTGGGCAACGCTGGGGTTAAAGTCATGGACCTGTTGAGTGATGCCCACACCAACCATTTGGGTATTCCAACACCTGTAAAGGTTTCTCAAAACCGGGCTGAAGGTCATGCTATTTTAGTTTCTGGACATAATTTGGATATGCTGCAGAAGCTGCTGGTGGCCACAGAAGGACGAGGGGTTAATATATATACCCACTCTGAAATGCTGCCAGCTCACGCTTACCCTGAGCTGAACAGATATTCTCACTTGAAGGGGAATATTGGTGGTGCATGGCATGATCAGGGGAAGCTGTTCCAACAGTGGAATGGCCCCATGGTGGTCAATACCAACTGCATTGCCCCTTTACGTAAAGATGCCAACTACCTTGACCGTCTCTATGGTTATAAAATGGTTGGTGTTGAAGGGATTAAGGCCATTGAGGGCGATGATTTTGAAGCTTTGATCGAGCAAGCCTTGGCACTGCCTGTTGTCGATGGTTTTGAATCTGATTCGGCCATTACGACCGGTCACCACTATAAAACCCTGTTAACCCTGGCACCTGCGGTTGTTGATGCTGTTAATAGTGGGAAGATCCGCCAGTTCTTTGTGATCGCAGGGTGTGATGCACCTGGAAGTGCGGGTGACTACTACCGTGAAATGGCACAATCTTTACCTGATGATTGTGTGATCATTACATCCAGTTGCGGTAAGTTCCGCTTTAACGATATCGATTTTGGTACTGTTCCTGGTACGGAGATTCCACGCTATCTGGATCTTGGGCAGTGTAATGACAGTAATGGTGCCGTGCATATTGCTTTGGCATTAAGTGCTGCACTGGATACTCCTGTTAACGAGCTGCCCATCTCCATTGTTCTGAGTTGGATGGAGCAAAAGGCTGTGATCATTCTTTTGGCCCTGTTTAGCCTGGGTATTCAGAATATTACCATTGGTCCGAAGGCTCCTCAGTTTGTGAATGAAGGGATCCTGGAGTTCTTGGTCAAAAACTTTAACCTTAAGCTCACCAGCGATGCGAAAAGTGACTTAAAACAGCTGTTGCGCCCTGAGGTCAAAGCCGCCTGATGGTGGTAGCCTCTTATCCACTCAAGCTAACCCCTAAACAGGGTTAGCTTGAGCTGGGTATACCCGCCAACGGCAGGCTTCTCCTCTGGTCTTTACGGGGCAGCTGTGCGCCATATGGTTTAGAGGATATCCAGCCTATTGGCTTTAGCTATATTCTGATCCTGCATGAAACGAGTGGGGCGCTAGAGCCTTAACATGATGTGACTGTAGGTTGTATACAGCCGGTGTTGTTTACCCACCTTTTATGAATCTGCTGACAAAGCGTTGAGTGCCGCAGTGTGCTTATGTCATAGCTGCCAGTTCTTCATTAGATTGTGTGTGGGCATACTGCACAATGGCCTTGAGCAACTGATCTCTTTTAATCGGTTTGGTGAGAAAACCATTACATCCTGCTGCGAGGGTTTTGTCCCGTTCATCGGCCAACGCATGGGCCGTGAGCGCCACAATGGGCACCGGCTTTATGCCATGGGTTGCTTCATGTTGACGAATAACCTGGGTAGCACGGTAGCCATCCATAACTGGCATTTGCATATCCATAAGGATCAGATCAAACGTCTGTTTTTGGGCTTTTAGAACGCCCTCTTGGCCATTATTTGCCATCTCTAAATGGTGATGACTCTGTTTAAGATAAGCGCGAATTAAAATTTGATTATCAGGTGAGTCTTCGACCATTAAAATGCGATAACTTTGCGTACAGGCCTGAAGATTAATCGTATCTTCTTCCGCCTTGGGGCGTGCATCACTCTCTATGCATGGGAGGTTGATACGAAAAGTACAACCCTGAACCTGATTATTGTACGCCAGCAGCGTTCCCCCCATTAATGCCACCAATTGGCGAGAGATCGCCAGCCCCAACCCTGTACCACCATGGCGACGTGTCAGGCTACCATCGACTTGGGTGAATTTTTCAAAAATGCGCGGGAGTTCTTTAGGGTCAATACCAATACCGCTGTCAATTACTGAGATTTCCAGTTCACCATCACCCAGGCGTTGAGCCTCGACTAAAACAGCACCTTGATCGGTAAATTTAAGGGCGTTGGAGAGCAGGTTGAGTAAAATTTGCTGTAGCCGTCCTGCGTCCCCCATAATCATTTCAGGTAACGTGGGGTCTAGGGTTAGGTTTAGCTCAACCCCTTTTTCTTGAGCCGATATACGAAAAAGTTCGACACTTTTATGCACTATGGTTTGGAGCGGGTAGGGGCTGTGATCGATATTAAGTTGGCCTGCTTCAACCTTAGAGAGATCAAGAATATTATTGATCAACTCCATTAGAGTTTGCCCGGCATGTTGTAGACGATCCAAATACCCTTTTTGTTCGGGATCTTGCGTGGTCTCCATTAACAGGTCACTTAATCCTATGACCACATTCATTGGTGTACGAATTTCATGGCTCATTGCAGCTAAAAATTCGCTTTTTGCTTGGTTGGCCTGTTGTGCTCGATCACGGCTCTCCCGCAAGGCAATCTCCATCTCCTGACGTTCAGTAATATCTGTACAAACACCAATCCAGCGGTAGGGTTTACCTTGATCGTCCAAAAGAGGTAAACCATGGTCTGACCAGTAGCGATAACTACCATCTTTACGGCGGATGCGGTAATCAAACCGGATCGGCTCTATCGATTCTCGATGGTGGATGACCGCATCGGCCAGGGTAGGGGCATCGTCCGGGTGAATTAAAGCCAGCCAAGCTTGGATGTCTCGGGAAATTTCACCTGCACTAAATCCAAGAAAATGGTCTATATCCCCAAACCATAGTAGTTCATCACTATCAACATTCCATTCGTAGATAAGATCATAGGACGCTTTACCCGCAGTACGTAATCGTAGTTCACTCTCTCTTAGCCGCTCTTCCATTTTTTTTCGTTGGGTGATGTCACGACCAACCCCAATGATCACTGATTGCCCCATATACACCCCAGAACTTAGCTGGATCTCTTGGGGAAAAGGGATGCCTTGGTTATTGACACCCCAATACTCAAACCTAGGTTGAAACCCTTGAAGGCATTGATTCCACGCGTGTTCAATACTGCTCATATCATTAAGGTTTGCAGCTCTAAAATCATGAGGGGTCTTGTTAACAAATGTCTCTTTAGGAAGTCCGAACAGTTTTTCAACAGCTTGGTTCACGGCTATAAAGTGCCCGGTTGCATTATGGATATAAATGGCGTCATCCATGCTATCAAACAGTTCTCGATAGCTTTTTTCTGAATTTCTTAAATTGACCTCTAGCTGTCGTCGTTCAGTGATTTGCTGTTCTAAATCCTGGGTACGGTTGTAGACCTGCTTTCTTAGTGTTCGGGTATGGATAGCAACCCCAGACAAAACCAGTATAAGCATTAATCCCAGTACCGTTGGGTAGAGCCAGGGGGGTGTGATACCAATGGGCTCAATACTAATCCATTTTTGAACAATACGTTGCCACTCACTTGGCGGAAAACTTTTAAGGTTTAGGTTGATCTCGTCGAGTAGAGTTTGGTTTCCCTGCGCAACCGCGGCCTTTAGATATTTGGTATAAAGCGTATCGACGACACGAAACTGTTCTGGCTTTCCCAGTTTATGTAAGTAGTACATGGCAGCAGGGTAGTCCGTAACAAAGGCTTTAATATCTCCTTTAACTGCGGCTTCCATGGTCTGCTTGCTGTTGGGGTAGGGGTGGAGCTGTATGGCAGGGTGGTGCTGAGAAAGAAAGGTTGCAGCAAAGCCTGCTTTTGTAACGGCAACAGGTTCTAGCCCTAAGTCTGAAAAGCCTGTGGCTTTTAGTTGGCTTGAAAGAAACAGCCGAGAAGCGAGTGGGATCGCTAAATCTTCCGAAAAATCTAAAAAGGTATCACGATGATCGGAATAAAAAAGACCAGAATGGATATGTGCGTCACCACTTTTTATACCTTCCAATGTTCCTTTCCAATGGGAGGGTCGAAAGCGAATATTTTTCCCTGTGTGAACACCATAGGCTTTCCAAAAATCGACGACCAAGCCTTTTAGCGTGCCGTCTTCATCCGTAAAGGAGAAGGGGGGCCATGCTTCAGAGGTCGCCACAACCAGGGTTTGTGGTGTAGCAGCTATGGTTATAGGAGGGAGGGTTAAGAGCCCTAGCAGCACCAAGAAAATGGCCCGTAATATCTGAAAAGGAGGTCGTGAGGCGAGAATTTTCATGCCGCATCTTTTCTTCAGGGTTTGAGAGCCACTGCACCTAATCCTGTTCTTTAAAACGAAGGTTCTCCTCTTCGATCTTGGAATATTTGTAGGTTTAGAGCAAGCAGTTATTAAAGTTTCTAAGTCTGTGATTAAATGAGATGTTGACTGAAGGTGGAATATCTCTGCAGGTCTTGTGGGATCTCTGAGGATCCATGGATGTGATGCCTTATAAATCTTCTTAGTGTTTAATAATAGTTAGCGCAGGTCTGTATGACAACGTAACCTATTTGTGTTCGTTCAAGCAGGTTTCGGCCGCATTCTCATGGCGCTGGATGATCAGGTTAGATGTTCGGATAAAAAACGTGATAGTTCAGCCATGCAACGGATTCTTGGTATTTATGATCTTCTTGGATGATCAGATTTTCTTGAAGAGTTGTATGATTTTCTTAGTGACTGCTTCGGGATCCTACGTAGCGGGCTTTGATCATACCCCTTTGTATCTATTCTCTTGGTATTTCTGACCTGTAAGATATAGGCGTACTCAGAGCAGTATAAAATCCTGAAAGAGCGGTATGCAGGATAAGGGGGCCATAAGTCTGTATAATCCCCATGTATGTTCAGGGAAAAAATTGAGGCATGCAGAA